>NZ_AUIS01000011.1 GCF_000423825.1 Thermithiobacillus tepidarius DSM 3134 | reverse complement strand
GAGCTTGCCGGCCCACGGCGGATCGACCTGGCGGACGCTGCCATCGGGCAGCTTTACCCGGGGGACACGCACTTCCAGGAAGCACTCGTGCTGGAAGAAGTTCAGGTGCCGGTAACGCTTGGCGACGGTGTCGTGAACCGGATGCTGGCCCTCCACGCCAGCCAGCGCGAAGCGGCTGCCGGCGATGAAGTCCACCCGGATGGTGAGCGTCTTGGCCGCCAAATCGAAGTCCGCGCCCGTCACCTGCCACGGCGGAGAGACCCCCAAGGCAGCCTCAAACAGCTTGTCAGTCATACCCGATCCCGTACCTGCTCAGGTCCAGCTTACCCACTCGAAATTGAAAAGAGGCCAAAAAAGTCAAGTATCCCTGTCACGCAATCGTCACGAAGCACGGATCAGACCAGCAGGCGCCGGCGCACGAGCACGGTCGCCAGGTAGTAGCCCAGCAGCGCGTAGCCCAGCAGCACGAGGACGTGAAGCCATCCATGGCTCACGACGCCGCCGGAGATGACCGGGCGCAGCAGGGCCACGGCATGGGTCAGCGGCAGCAATTGGGCAGCTCCTTGCAGGAGGGCGGGCAGGGTGTCGATGGGATAGAACACGCCGGAGAAGAGAAACATGGGCGTCAGCACCAGGGTGAAGTAGTACATGAAAAAGTCGTAGCTGGGGGCGACGGCGGTGATCGCCAGCGCCGGCCCGGCGAAGGCCAGGCCGGTCAGGAAGATGAGCGGAATGGCCCACAGCGCCTGCGGGCCCTGCACGGCGCCGAAGAAGGCGGCGACGAGCAGGATGGCCAGGCCGCTGATGAGGCTCTTGCTGGCGCACCACAACATCTCGCCGGCCAGGATGTCGTCCACCTGCAAGGGGGTGGCCAGCATGGCCGCGTAAGTCTGCTGATGGCTCATGCGCGTGAAGGCCGAGTACAGACCCTCGAAGGTGGCCGTGTTCATGGCGCTGCTGGCGACGATGCCGGAGGCCAGAAAAACCAGGTACGGCATGCCCGCCATATGGCCGATGTAGAGCCCCAGGCCGTAGCCCAGGCCGAGCAGGTAGAGCAGTGGGTCGCCGAAATTGCCCATCAGGCTCGGCAGCATCAGGCGCCGCCAGACCAGCACGTTGCGTTGCCAGACCGCAAGGCTGCGCAGCTTGGGACGGGGCAGGCTCCAATCCATGGGAACTCCGGTCATCGTTGCTGAATGTCAATCAGGATGATGATTCAAGCGCGCGGGGGAGCAAAGGGCGTAGAGCCCCAGGAGCAGCCTCAGCCGCGCACCGTGCGGTTGAATCGGGGAGGCCGCGCGACACCCCGCAGCCTCCATCTTGCCGTAGGAGCGGGCTTGCCCGCGATTTTTCGCGGCCGGCGCCATTATCGCGGGCAAGCCCGCTCCTGCAAGCGCCTGCACCCGCGTGCCGCGCCTGGTCCTCAGTCCCGCAAATCGCGCCCGGTCAGCTTGAGAAACACGTCTTCCAGGTTGGCCGGACGGTTGAGGGTGATGATGTCGGGCAGGCGATGCATGGCTTCCAGCAGCGGCTCGGCATCGCGCACGTAAAAAAAGACCGTGTCGCCGGCCACCTCCCGCGACTCGTAGAGATGGGCCGGCAACTGATCCAGGGGCGGCATGTGGCCGCCGTACTTGCTGCGCATCTCCACCACCTCGGCCGGCACATGGGCAGCGATGAGCGCCTGGGGCGAGCCTTCGGCCAGGATGCGGCCGTGATCCATGATCACCAGGCGGTCGCACAGGCGCTCCGCCTCTTCCATGTAGTGGGTGGTGAGGACGAGCGTCTTGCCGGCCTGGCGCAGGGCGCGCAGGCGCTGCCAGATGACGTGCCGCGCCTGGGGATCGAGCCCGGTGGTGGGCTCGTCCAGCAGCACCAGCTCCGGCTCGTTGACCAGGGCCCGGGCGATGGTGAGGCGACGCTTCATGCCGCCCGAGAGGGTGGCGATCCGGGTGTCGGCGCGATCCGCCAGCTCCACGAAGTCCAGCAGCTTGCCGATGCGCTCCGCCAGCACCGCGGCCTCCAGGCCGAAGTACTTGCCGTAGATCCGCAGGTTCTCCGCCACGGTGAAGTCGGGATCCAGATTGTCCATCTGCGGCACCACGCCCAGGCGCGCGCGCACCCTTTCGGCGGCCGCCGGCATGGGCAGGCCGAAGATCTCCAGGCTGCCGCCGTCCATGGGCGACAGGCCCAGCATCATGCGCATGGTGGTGGTCTTGCCGGCACCGTTGGGGCCGAGAATGCCGAAGCATTCGCCGGGACGGATGTCGAGATCGATGCGGTCGACCACGGTCGTCCCGCCGAAACGCTTGTACAGGCCGCGCGCCTGCAACACCGGCGACGGCGAGATCACTGACATGATTGGGCGGGGTAGGCGGCCGGAATGGCGCCCAGCACGGCCGCCAGCTCGCTGCGCAGGACGTTGAGCTGCCCATGGAAGAAATGATCCGCCGCGCTCAGGCAGACCAGTTGCGGTGAGCGCGCCTGGCTGCGCACCCAACGCTCCACCTCGGTACAGGGCACGATCTCGTCCTGGCGCCCCTGGATGACCAACCAGGGACAGCCGGGCGGCTCGATGCCGCCGAAATTGAAGAGATTCACGGGCGGCGCCACGGTGATGAGGCGCTGTACCTGGGAGCGGCGATTGGCGGCACGGTAGGCCACGAAGGCGCCGAAGGAAAAACCGGCCAGCCAGATGCCGAAGCCCGGCCGGCGCGTGTTCACCCAGTCGATCACCGCGAGCAGGTCGTCGGTCTCGCCCATGCCGTGGTCGTAGACGCCTTCGCTGTTGCCCACGCCGCGAAAGTTGAAGCGCAGGGAGGGCACGCCCAGCTCGTTGCAGGTGCGGCTCAGGTAGTGGACCACCTTGTTTTGAAAGCTGCCCCCATAGAGCGGGTGCGGATGGCAAATGATGGCCACCACGCCCCGGGTTTCGCCTTCCGGCGGGCAGGCGGTCACCCCTTCCAACCGGCCTGCCGGGCCCGGAATGGTCACCGTTTCGTTGATGCAGGTGAGGTCGCTTTCCTGGCCGTCGTAGCGGTGCACCCTGTCGATGGGCAGCATAACTCTCCTAGATCTTCAGCCGTTCCACGGGCACCCCGTGCTGCAGATGGGACTCGACGATTTCCATCACGTCGTCGGCATCCACGTAGGTGTACCAAACGCCCTCGGGGTAGACAACCGCCGCAGGGCCTTCGCTGCAGCGCCCCAGGCAGCCGGCGCGGTTGACGCGCACGCCGCCGGGGCCGTGAATGCCGAGGGCCTTGGCCTGGTTCTTGGCCAATTTGGCCATTTCCACCGCCAGACCGCTGTTGTTGCAGGCCTGTTCGCCTTCACGCTGATTGATGCAAAAAAACATGTGCCGCTGATAGTAGGGCTTGTCCATGCGGGCCTCCTGCCGGCCAGCCGCCGGCCTTGCGGCTGGCTATGATAGCCAATTCGGGTGACGGAAGCGACTCAGCGGGGCCCAACGCCGCCGTCGGCCAAAGGACTGATAACACCCTCCATGGGGAGCGCCTACTTTATTCATTGAAGGCGCAGACAGTGCAAAAGCGACGGATTTCGACTGTATCGGCCTTTTCCCAGGAGTCCGACAGTGAATACATTAGAGTTTGTCGTTTTCGGGCTGCTTTCCGCCGTTGCCGGCGGCAACCGGCCAGCCACACCCGCGGATACGGCCCAGATCTTCGCCGCCGACGCGGCGCGCGGCCGGCAGATCGCCTTCCAGGGAACGCCCAACGGCGTACAGGCGTGCGCCAGTTGCCACAACGCCAGCGGCCCCGCCCGTGGGCAAGGTGAATTCCGGCACTTGGGCGGCCTGAACCAGACCTACCTCTACCGGCAGCTCCACAACTTCAGAAACGGCGTCCGCGTGCACGCCACCATGCAGCCCATCGCCAAGGCCATGAGCGAACAGAACATCCGGGACGTTGCCGCCTATTACGCCACGCTCAGGCCGGCCAGCGGCGCCCGCCCGCCCCTCCCGCCACGCTGAAGCGCACCTGCCGACGACTGGCCGCCGGGCATCGCCGATATTTGTCTTGCCCGCAGGAAATGGGCACACTTGTGCTCCCGAACCTGCTTTTTGGGAGTCCCCATGGCCCATCCCGAACTCTCATTCCTCGATGCCCTGATCGTGCAGGTGGACCACGGCCTGCGCACGCTGTCCCGCATCTACGAGGCGGAAGGACGCCCGTCGCCGGCCGCCGATGCGCAAGACACGCTGGTGGAACCGGTGGAACGGGTGCGCGCCGGGCGCATGATGCGCGTCAACCATGCCGGCGAAGTGATGGCCCAGGCCTTGTATTACGGCCAAGCCTCCGCCACCCGCGACCCCGAGCTGCGCGAGCACCTGGAGAAGGCGGCCCGTGAGGAAGCGGATCATCTGGTCTGGTGCCAAGCGCGCCTGGACGAACTGCACGCGACGCCGAGCCGCCTGAATCCGCTCTGGTACACGGCGGGCTGGACCATGGGCGCGCTGGCGGCGCTGCGGGGCCAGGGGCCGAACATGGGGCTGGTGGTCGAAGTGGAAAAGCAGGTGGAGGCCCATCTGGATGAGCACCTGCAGGATTTGCCGGCTGACGACATGAAATCCCGGGCCATCCTGGAGCAGATGCAGGCCGACGAGATCGCCCATGGCGAGCAGGCTCAAATCCGGGGCGCCACTCCCCTGCCCTTGCCCGTTCGCCTGGCCATGGGCGCCTTGTCCAAGCTGATGACGCGCGGGAGTTTGTGGGTATAGCGCCAGGTAGGAAGCTTAAGCCACAGGCCGGATCGGGCGAGACGCATAGCCGACCTGGCATGCCGTTGCAGAGGCTTGGCCACGGGCTGGCCCGCAACAACTTGCCAGGCAGCAGACGGATCGCGAGCAAGCTCGCTCCTACGAACACGCAGCCGCTGCCGGCGGGATCTGGTTGCGGGATATGCCGACGCGGTACGTTGAGCGGGTGCTTGAGATGGAGAGCGGGCTTGCGGCTGAAGTGCTCCTGCAGCCTTGGGCCAGCCCGCTCCTACGCTGCGTGCCGACGGCTGCAGGAGCGCGTCGCGTGGCGCACGGGCCCGGCCACGGGCTCGCCATGCGGCCGCCCCTTTCCATTTCCTGCCTGACTCTGTCCCAAATCGCTGAAACAGTCCCGTAAAAAATCACTTGAAAAAGTATTTTTTTATCCTATTATATTTTTAAGGCGGGTCGGTAAAGCCTGCCGGGAATCTCCTTGGGACTTCAATTAAGACAAAAGGATACAGATATGAGCGTAGAGACCGTCACCACCGCCGTCCATCAGCGCGCCGTCCCTTACGTCATCGTCGGCCTGGTCATCATGAGCTGGCTGAGCTTCGCCTCGGTGCTGTTCAGCTGATCCAGGCTGCACGAGAAAGGGCCGCTGCCTGCCGGGGCAGCGGCCCTTTTCAGTTTATGCCTCAGTTCCCGACTGCCAGCGGCGGATGGTGGATGATCTGCACCGCCACTCCGGCCGGATCCTCGCAGTAGAAGCTGCGGGCGCCGTCGCGGTGGGTACGCGGCTCGGTTTTCATCCGCACCCCATGCGCCTGCAGGAAGGCGAACCAGGCATCCACATCCTCCGGACGCCGCACGATGAAGCCGATGTGGTCCAGGCGCTGGGCCGCGGGACTGCCATAGCCCTGGCCGGGGTTGGGGTGCCGATGCAGGGCCAGGTTGTCGGTGCCGCCGGTCAGATAGACGTTGTCCGCGTCGGGGCGCCATTCCACCCGCATGCCCAAAAGATCCACGTAAAAGTGCTCGGCCGCCGCCAGATCGGGCACGAACAGGGCGATGTGATGCATGCCCAGGGTGGGCGCGGGTCGGTCCATGCGAGTCTCCATTCGGGCCGTGGCTCGGATCTACATTATGCAAAATCCAGGGCAACAAAAAAGGGGCGCGCATGCGCCCCTGGCCAGGATGCCAGCCGTTCAAAAACGGTAACCCGCACCCACGCCAATGACCCAGGGATTGATTTTCAGGTCGAACACCTTGGTGCCGGCCGATTTCACCTCGGTTTCGATGTTGATGTATTTGACGTCGAAATTTAAGGAAGCGCGATCCGTCAGCATGTAATCGGCTCCGGCCTGCGCCGCCCAGCCAAAGCTGTCGGTGAGGTCCAGGTCGTCCAGGCCGCCCGTGCCGCTGGTGTGATAGAAGTGGGTGTAGTTGAGGCCCGCGCCCACGTAGGGCCGGATCAAACCATCCGGCAGAAAATGATATTGCAGGGTGAGGGTCGGCGGCAGGACCTTGGTGCTGCCCAGGCTCGTGTCGCCCAGATGAACCTCGTGGGAGGAGGCGCCCAGGATCAGCTCGGCGGCAATGTTGCGGGTGAAGAAGCGGGTAATGTCGATTTCCGCCACGGCATCGTTATGCACGGCCAAACCGGCTGGCGAGGAAGACTCGTCCGGGGCCACGACGATGGCACGGCCGCGCACCAGCCAAGTGGGATCTGCGGCAGCCACGGCAACGCCCGCCCAGCCTGCTGCCAGACAGGAGAAAGCAGCAGCGGATACAGCGAGAACTCTTTTGTTCATGACCTCTCCTTCTCTTTGCGGTTGTTAATAGAATAACAAGACCTTTTAATCTTGTTATCTGAAAGATAAGGCCAAAGCCTCCCGCTTGTCCAGCGCTTCGAAAAGTGCCGTTACTGGGCCGCTACCAGCGGCAATTGCAAGCGATAGCGCCCTGCCTTGACGGCTTCGGCCATGCTGCCGATGGTGTGCTCGCCGAGCATCTGCATGACCTCGGCCTTGAGAGGCTTCCAGTGGTAGTGGACCGGACAGGCGGTGCTGTCGCTGCACTTTTTCAGACCCAGCACGCAGCCCTCGCCGAAGTGGCTGCCCTCGACGATCTCCAGCACCTGGAGAATGGACATGCCGAGGGCTTCGGGGCGCATGACGAAGCCGCCGCCGCGGCCTTTGAAGGAAGTCAGCACGTCGTGCTTGGCGAGATCCTGGAGGATTTTCGCCAGGTATTGGGCGGGAACGCCGAGATAGCTGGAGATGTCGCGGCTGAGCACCGGCTGCCCGGGCGGCTGCGTCGCCAGGTAGATCAGGGCCTGCAGTGCATACTCACTGGTTCTGGATAGGAGCATGGAAAATACCTCTTATAATGTGAAAACGGCGTGTTGCACGGCTCGCGCGTGCTCCTCCCCGAAAGCACGCGCCATTGCCCAGGGCAGCCCGACGGAGCCGACCGCCAGCAGCCGGTCATGGAAATCCCGCAACGCCCCAGCGTCGCCGGAATCCGCCAGCACCCGGTCGCGCAACGCATTGATGAGCGCCCAGCCGGTCGCATAGCCCATGGGCACGCCGGGCGCTTCGCTGTACCAGGCGAGTTCGCCCAGCGCCTGCTCCCGCGGGAAACCGAGATGGCGCACCAGCAGCGTCGCGGCGTCGTCCACCGTCATTTCGCCGGTCTGGATGCCGACATCGATGAGAATGCGCAGACTGCGCCAGAGGCGATCCTTGAGCAGCACGAAGCGGTTTTCCGGCCGCGCCAGCAAACCCTGCTCCACCAAGAGCTGCTCGCAGTACAGGGCCCAGCCCTCGTAGAGGGTGGCGGACGGGTTCAGCAGACGGACGAAGCTGCTGCTGGCCGTGCCCATGTTGGCCCGCACGAACTGCAGGTGATGACCGGGATAGGCCTCGTGGGCGCAGGTATGCAGCAGGCCGGTCCAGTTGTGCTCGGCCAAAAGCGCGGGGTCGGCGACAGGCGTGACGTAATAATAACCCTGCTGCCGCGGATCGTTGGGCGCGGGTTCCATATAGGCCGCGAAGGGGATCTGGTGACGCAGGAAGGCCGGCGTCTCCACCACGCTGAGGGCTTCCGGGGCCGGCAGGCTGACCAGCCCGCGTGCCGCCACGAACTGCCGCACCCGCTCCATGCCCTGCCGATAGGCGGCGAGCAATGCGTCGGCGGCGGGATGATCGGCCTGGAGACTGGCGGTCAAGGCAGCGATGTCGTCGTCGCCGCGCAGCTCGCGGGTCACGGCCTTGAGCGCCGCCTCGGTGTCAGCGAACAGGCGCTCGCCCAGCGCCCGCAGGCCGCGGTGGTCCGTGTCGAGACCATGGCGCCAGCGCAACAGCAGATCGTAGCGCTGCGCGCCGACCGCGAAGTCGCCCTGGGCGCGGGGCGCCAGCTCGTCTTCCAGAGAGCGGCCGAAGTCCAGCAAGGCGTCCTGGGCGGCGGGCAGCAGATCGCGGAGCATGGCGGTGTCGTCCGCCAGCTTCGGGTGCCCGGGCAGATCGGCCAGGAAATCCTGCGCGCCCAGCGCGGCCTGATGCGCGCTTTCCAGCCAGAGGGGCGGAATCCGGGCGGGGTCGCGCCGCAGGAAATCCTGGGCTGCCTGCAGATGCCCCGGCAACGCCGCCAGGCGGCCGCGCAGGGCGGCCGGGAAGCCGGGCACCGGGCGCACGGTGAGCTGATAAATGGCATCGATGGGCAGAAAGGCGCCCGGATCGCGCACACGCCAATCCCAACGGGCAAAGGCATCCAGGGCGAGCAGCTGCTGGCCTGCGAGGATCCGCCAATCGAGGGCGCGGTCCGGGTCCAGCGACGCCGGCTCGATTTCCGCGAGGGCCGCCAGGGTTTCCTGCGCCAATGCGTGACGCAGCGCCTCGTCCTCGTCGCCGAAGGGGTCGAGCCGGTGATCGTGGCCGGCTACGCCAAGGGCGGTGGCGCTCTCCGGATGCAGCCGGAAGTACACGGGCCAGTATGTCGCAAGGAGGCTGTCGAACGCTTGCTGCGCGTCCGCCGCACCATGCGCCGCCTCCTTGTACACCTGCGTCATTCCGCCGTCCGGACTTCGAAGTCGTGGGTGATCTCGGCCGTCTTGCCCAGCATCACGCTGGCGGAACAGTACTTCTCCGCGGACAACTGAATGGCCCGCTCGACCCGCTTGGGGTCCAGGCCGTTGCCGTAGACGATGAAATGCAGATGAATTTTCGTGAAGACCTTGGGATCGCTTTCCGCCCGCTCCGCCTGGATTTCCACCACGCAATCCCGAATGGGCTGGCGCGAACGCTGCAAGATGAGCACCACGTCGAAGGAACTGCAGCCGCCGAGGCCCATCAGCACCATCTCCATGGGACGCGGCCCCAAGTTGCGGCCGCCGGCTCCGGGGGCGCCGTCCATGACCACGGCATGGCCGCTGCCGGACTCCGCCACGAAGGCCATGCCGTCCTGCCCCAACCATTTCACGCGCGCTTTCATAATAGCTCCAGATGCTTAAGTACTTTTTTAGCTTAGCTTATGCCCACAACCCTGCCAAGCGCTGGTATCCGCTCAGCCCGAATGGCCTTGCTCCGCCGGGGAAAACAGGGCTTCCAGGGCCACGCCCGGATCCGGCGCCCGCATGAAGGCCTCGCCCACGAGAAAGGCCTGGATGCCGGCCGCCCGCAGGCGCGCCACGTCCGTCGGGCTGTGAACGCCGCTCTCGGTGACCAGCAGACGCTCCGTCCCCACCAGCGGCAACAGTTCCAGGGTGGTCTCCAGGCGGGTCTCGAAGGTGCGCAGATCGCGGTTGTTCACGCCGATCAGCGGCGTGCGCAGGCGCTGGGCGCGCGCCAGCTCGGTGCGATCGTGGACCTCCACCAGGACCGCCAGGCCGAGCTCCAGGGCCAGCGCTTCCAAGGCCTGCAGGCGTTGGTCGTCAAGGGCGGCCACGATCAGGAGAATGGCGTCGGCACCGATGGCACGCGCCTCCCAGACCTGGTAGGGATCGATGATGAAGTCCTTGCGCAGCAGCGGCAGCGGACAGGCTTGGCGTGCCGCGGTCAGGTAGGCGTCGGCACCCTGGAAAAAATCCACGTCGGTGAGCACCGAGAGGCAGGCGGCACCGTGGCGGGCATAGCTGCGCGCGATCTCCACCGGATTGAAATCCGGGCGGATCACGCCCTTGGAGGGCGAGGCTTTCTTGATCTCGGCGATGACGGCGGGGTGCCGCAGCTCGGCACGGCTGCGCAGGGCGCCGACGAAATCTCGGGGCGCCTCCACCTGGGCCACGGCCTGGCGCAGTTCCGCCAAGGGCAGGCGGCGCTGGCGCTCGGCGACTTCCTCGGCCTTGCGCGACAGGATGCGCTGCAGAATGTCGCTGGCGCTCATGCCGGCACCGCGTTGGTCCAGTGGGTGAGCGTGTTCAGCCGGACGAGCGCCGCGCCACTGTCCACGGTGGCCTCCGCCTGGGCGACGCCGGCTTGCAGGCTGTCGCTGAGGCCCGCCACGTAGAGCGCGGCGCCGGCATTCAGCAGCACCACGTCGCGATGCGGGCCGGGTTCGCCGCGCAGCACGGCCAACAGCACCGCCAGAGACTCGCGAGCATCGGCGACGCGCAGTGCCTCGATGGGTGCGCGCTTGAGGCCGAAATCTTCGGGCTCGATGCGGTCGCGCAGGATCTGCCCGTCGCGCAGCTCGGCGATTTCCGTGGGGCCGGAGATGCTGATTTCGTCCAGGCCGTCGGCGCCGTGCACCGCGAGCACGTGCCGGCTGCCCAGTTCGCGCAACACCTCGGCCAGCGGCGTCAGCCAGCGTTCGGCGTAAACACCCACCACCTGGTTGGGGGCGCCGGCGGGATTGGTCAGCGGGCCGAGCAGATTGAAGATGGTGCGCACGCCGATCTCGCGGCGCGGACCGATGGCGTGGCGCATGGCGCCGTGGTGGGCCGGCGCGTAGAGGAAGCCGATGCCGACCTCCTCGATGCAGCGCTTGACCTGCTCCGGCGTCAGGGCCAGCCGCACGCCAGCCGCCTCCAGGACGTCGGCGCTGCCGCTCTTGGAGGACACGGAGCGGTTGCCGTGCTTGGCCACCGCCGCACCGCCCGCGGCGGCCACGAAGGCGGCGGCGGTGGAGATATTGAAGGTATGGGCGCTGTCGCCCCCCGTGCCGCAGGTGTCCACCAGATGGGGCAGATGGACGTGCACCGGTGTCGCCACGGCGCGCATGGCCTGGGCGGCACCGACGATTTCCTCGACCGTTTCCCCTTTCAGGCGCAGGCCGATCAGCAGGGCCGCGATCTGCGCCGGCGTGGCCTCGCCGGCCATGATGAGCTGGAACACCTCGCTGGCCTCGCGGCGCGACAGGCTTTCGTGTTCGACGACTTTTTTAATGGCCTGCTGAATCATGGAACCTCCGGGAGAGGTGAAAGGCAGGTCGCGAGCTGCGCAGCACGCAACTTCGGGCCTCACATTTCACGGCACGCCGCTTCACCCTTGCTGGAGAAAGTTGTTCAAAAGTGCCTTGCCATGCCGGGTCATGATGGACTCGGGATGGAACTGCACGCCCTCGATGGACAGCGACCTGTGGCGCAGGCCCATGATCTCGCCCTCCTCGGTCCAGGCGGTGATCTCCAGGCAGTCCGGCAGCGTCTCGCGCTCGACCACCAGCGAGTGGTAGCGCGTCGCCTCGAAGGGATCGGGCAGGTGGCGAAACACCCCTTCGCCGGTATGAAAAATGTCCGAGACCTTGCCATGCATGACCTGCTGGGCATGCACCACCCGGCCGCCGAAGGCTTGGCCGATGGCCTGGTGCCCGAGGCAGACACCCAGCAGCGGCAGGCGCCCACCGAAGTGGCGGATCACGTCCAGGGAGATGCCCGCCTCGTTGGGCGTGCAGGGCCCGGGCGAGATGACGATCCGCTCCGGCGCCATCTCCTCGATGGCCTCCAGCGTGATCTTGTCGTTGCGGTAGACAGCCACCTCCGCGCCCAGCTCGCCGAAGTACTGGACCAGGTTGTAGGTGAAGCTGTCGTAGTTGTCGATCATCAGCAGCATGGGATTACCCGAAGAATGGCGCCTGGACACATTCTAACACGTGTGCCGGCTTTCCACGCACATATTTCGCGCTCAGGCCTGCTCCGAGCGATCCAAGCCGGCGGCGGCAAGCTGGGCGGCACGCAGGGCGGCGCGGCCCTTGTTCATGGTCTCTTCCCACTCCTTGGCGGGCACGGAATCCGCCACGATGCCGGCCCCGGCCTGCACGTGGATGCGTCCGTCCTTGAGGACCGCCGTGCGGATGGCGATGGCGGTGTCCATGTTACCGTTCCAGCCGATGTAGCCCACGGCGCCGGCGTAGACGCCGCGCTTGACGGGCTCCAATTCGTCGATGATCTCCATGGCGCGCACCTTGGGCGCCCCGCTGACGGTGCCCGCCGGGAAGGTGGCGGCCAGCACGTCGAAGGCATCCAGCCCCTTGCGCACGCGGCCGGTGACGTTGGATACGATGTGCATCACGTGCGAGTAGCGCTCGATCACCATCTGGTCGGTCACCCGCACCGAACCGGTCTCCGCCACCCGGCCGACGTCGTTGCGGCCGAGGTCCAGCAGCATCAGGTGCTCGGCGATTTCCTTGGGGTCGGCCAGCAGCTCGCGTTCCAGGGCCTGATCCTCCGCGGGCGTGCGGCCGCGCGGGCGCGTGCCGGCGATGGGCCGCACGGTGACCTCGCCGTCCTCCAGGCGCGCCAACACCTCCGGCGAGGCGCCTACCACCTGGAAGCGCTCCAGGTCCAGGAAGAACATGTAGGGGGACGGATTGAGGCTGCGCAGGGCACGGTAGAGATCCAGCGGCGCGGCCGCGTAGGGCGCGCTGAGGCGCTGGGACAGCACCACCTGCATGATGTCGCCGTCCAGGATGTAGCGCTGGGCGCGCGCCACGGCGGCCTCGAATTCCGCCTGCGGGAAACTGGAGACGAAATCCGCCTCCAGCAGCTGCCGGGCCGGCCGGCTGGGCGGCAGACGCAACGGCTGCAGCAACTGCCGGTGCAGATGGTCGAGGCGCGCCTGGCCGGCGGCAAAGGCCTGCTCGGCACCGCTCTCGCCGGGGTCCACATGGGTCACCAGCAGGATGCGTCCGGCCAGGTTGTCGAAGATCAGGAGCTCATCGGCCAGCAGCAGGATGCTGTCGGGCACCTCCAAGGCATCGGCGGGCGGCGCCGGCAACTCCTCGACGAAGCGGACGATGTCATAGCCGAAGTAGCCCACCAGCCCGCCGCTGAAGCGCGGCAGGCCGGCCACGGGCGCGCTCCTGAACTGGCTCCACCAGCGGCGCAGCCGCTCCAGGGGCGCACTGACGCGCTCGTCGATGAGGCAGCGGTCATCGCGAAAGACCTGGAAGCGCTCGCCGCCGATTTCCACGCGCACGGCGGCCGGCAGGCCGATGATGGAGTAGCGGCCCCATTTCTCGCCGCCCTGCACCGATTCCAGCAGGAAGGAATAAGGCCCCGCCGCCGTCTTGAGGTAGGCCGACAGCGGGGTATCCAGGTCCGACAGCAGTTCCCGGCACAGCGGGATGCGGTTGTAGCCCGCCGCCGCCAGGGTGGCGAATTCCTGCTGGGAGGGAAAGGCGCGCAGCAAGTTCTTAGGCCAGCAGAGCGGGAAGTTCGTCGAAGCGCTCGATGACGGCGTCGGGATTCAGCTCGCGCACGTCCTGATCGCCGTTGTAGCCGTAGGTGACGCACGCCACCGGCATGCCGGCGCCGAAGGCGGCTTCGGTATCGTTGCGGGAGTCGCCCACCAGCAGCATCTCCTCCACCGGGATGCCGAGCACCTGGCTGGCGTGCAGCAGCGGCAGCGGGTCCGGCTTGCGCTTGGGCAGGGTGTCGCCCGCCAGGATGATCTCGAAGAAGTGGTGCAGGCCGAGCGCCTTCAGCAGCGGCTGGGTCAGCTCGTCGCGCTTGTTGGTGATGCAGCCGAGCACCCGCCCCTGTCGCTGCAGGGCTTCCACGGTCTCCAGCACCCCCGGATAGGGCCGGCTGCTGTCGTGCAGATGCTCGCTGTAATGCTTCATGTAAATGGTAAAAGCCTCGTTCACCAGCTCGTTGGACGGCTCGCCCATGAGACGCAGGGTGCGGCGCACCAATTCCTTGACGCCATTGCCGATGAAGCCGCGAATAATCGGCAGCTCAACCTGCGGTCGGCCGAGCTCGGCCAACATGCGGTTGGCGGCGGCGGCCAGATCGCCGGCGGTGTCGATGAGGGTACCATCCAGATCGATGACCACGGAGCGGGCGACAAAGGGCGGCTGGAAGCGGGGTTTCATCACGGCTGCCATGGCTTACTCTCCTAGGGCTTGGCGGAAGGCGGCGATGGTGGCCTTGTAGTCGGGAGTGTTGTAGATGGCGCTGCCGGCCACGAAAACGTCGGCGCCCGCATCCGCGACCCGCCGCACGTTGTCCACCTTGATGCCGCCGTCCACTTCCAGGTCGATGGGCTTGCCCAGGGCGTCGATGCGCTTGCGGATGGCCTCGATCTTGGGCAGGGTGTACTCGATGAAGCTCTGCCCGCCGAAGCCGGGGTTCACGCTCATCACCAGCACCAGATCCACCTTCTCCAGGATGTAGTCCAAGGCGTTGAGGGGCGTGGCCGGATTGAGGGACACGCCGGCTTTGCAGCCCAGGCTCTTGATGAGCTGCACGGTGCGATCGAGATGCCTGGTCGCTTCCGGGTGCACGGTGATGATGTCCGCGCCGGCCTTGGCAAATTCGGGGATGATGGCGTCCACCGGCTCGATCATCAGGTGCACGTCCAAAGGCTTTTTGGTATGCGGCCGGATGGCTGCCGCCACCAGGGGCCCAATGGTCAAATTGGGTACGAAGTGGTTGTCCATCACGTCCACGTGGATGTAGTCGGCACCCGCCTCGTCCACGGCACGCACCTCCTCGCCCAGGCGGGCGAAGTCGGCGGAAAGAATGGAAGGGGCAATCTTGAACTTGGACATGTCAACCTCGCTGGCAAGTGTCTTGTGGCGGGACAGGCACGCCTGCCCCGGGGCAAAACACTTCGTGGTGCAAAAGCGAGGCCCAACGCGGGGTTGGGCCTCGGCCGTTCAACTGCGGCAGGATCGGGTTCAGCTGGCGACGGCGCGCTTGCCGGCATCCACGCCGGTCACGCGCGGATCCAGCTCGCCCTTCTTGTAGCGGGCGGCCATGTCGTCCATGGCAATGACCTTGATCTTGCTGGCGTTGCCGGCAGTGCCGAACTGCTCGTAGCGGGCCTTGCAGATGGCCTTGGCCGCCTTGGTGGCCTCCGTCAGGAACTTGCGGGGATCGAAGTTGCTCTTGTTCTGCGCCAGGTGCTTGCGGATGGCGCCGGTCATGGCCATGCGCAGGTCGGTGTCGATGTTGACCTTGCGCACGCCGAACTTGATGCCCTGCTGAATCTCTTCGACGGGCACGCCGTAGGTCTGCGGCATCTCGCCGCCGAACTCGTTGATGACGTCCAGCCATTCCTGCGGCACGGAGGAGGAGCCGTGCATCACCAGGTGGGTATCGGGGATGCGGGCGTGGATCTCCTTGACCCGCTCGATGGCCAGGATGTCGCCCGTGGGCTTGCGGGAGAACTTGTAGGCGCCGTGGCTGGTGCCGATCGCGATGGCCAGGGCGTCCACCTTGGTGGCGGCCACGAAGCGGGCGGCCTCCTCGGGGTCGGTCAGCAGCTGGTCGTGGCTCAGCACGCCCTCGGCGCCATGGCCGTCTTCCTTTTCGCCCATGCCGCTTTCCAGGGAACCGAGGCAGCCCAGCTCGCCTTCCACGGACACGCCGACGGCGTGGGCCATCTCCACGACCTTGCTGGTCACGGCCACGTTGTAGTCATAGGTGGAGGGGGTCTTGGCGTCCTCCATCAGGGAGCCGTCCATCATCACGCTGGTGAAACCGGAGCGGATGGCCTGGATGCACACGGCCGGGCTGGCGCCGTGGTCCTGGTGCATGGCAACGGGAATGTCGGGATACATTTCCACGGCAGCCATGACGAGGTGACGCAGGAAGGGCTCACCGGCATACTTGCGGGCGCCCGCGGAACCCTGCAGGATCACGGGAGCGTCCACTTCCTTGGCCGCCTCCATGATGGCATGGATCTGCTCCATGTTGTTGACGTTGAACGCGGGAATGCCGTAGCCGTGCTCCGCCGCGTGGTCCAGCAGTTGTCGCATCGAAATGAGCGCCATATACGCCTCCTGAAATAATGATACTACGAGCGAATTTGGGTGATTATAGACATAAACGGGGGCCGGGCAAAGCCGCTTAAGGCTGAGCCCCGCCCTCAATTTCCGCGCGCCGGGCCAGGTCCCCCACGCGGACGATCTTCATGGTGTTGGTGCCCCCCGGCGCGGCCATGGGCTCGCCGATGGTGATGATGATGATGTCGCCATCGCGCACCGTGCCGCGGCGCCGCAGTTCGTCCTCGGCGGCGCGCATCACCTGGGCCGGGTCGTCATGGCGGTTCAAGCGGAAGTTGACCGGGTACACGCCGCGGTACAGGGTGACCTTGCGGCGGGTATGCACCTGCGGGCTCAGCGCGTAAATGGGCACGTGGGTGTTGGCGCGCGACATCCACAGGGTGGTCGCGCCGCTTTCGGTGAAGGCGGCGATGGCCGTGGCCCCCAGCCGGCTGGCGGCAATGATGCTGGCACCGGCGATGGTCTCGTCGATGCGTTCCCAGCGGTTGCCGAGGATGGCCTCGTCCAGATCCCAGGTGGCTTGCCGCTCCGTCTCCCGGCACACCCGGTCCATGGCCGCCACCGCTTCCACCGGATACTTGCCGGAAGCGGTCTCGGCCGAGAGCATGACCGCATCGGTGCCGTCCAGCACCGCGTTGGCCACGTCCGAGACCTCGGCGCGGGTGGGGATGGGATTGGTGATCATGGATTCCATCATCTGGGTGGCCGTGATCACCACCTTGTTGCGCTCCCGCGCCAAACGGATGATGCGCTTCTGCACCGGCGGCACCGCGGCGTCGCCGATTTCCACGCCCAGATCGCCGCGCGCCACCATCACGGCGTCGGTGGCATCGATGATCTCCTCGATCGCCTCGATGGCCTCGGCGCGCTCGATCTTGGCCACGATCGCGCCGTGCCCGCCGGCGGCGCGCAGCAGGCGCCGCGCCTCATGGACGTCCTCGGCGGAACGGGGAAAGGAGATGGCCACGTAGTCGGCTTCCAGCTTGGCGGCCGTCTGGATGTCCTCGCGGTCCTTGGCGGTCAGGGCCGGGGCGGTCAGGCCGCCGCCGGCGCGGTTGATGCCCTTGTTGTTGGACAGCTCGCCGCCCTGCACCACGCGGGTGTGGACCTGCTTGCCGACCACCTTGTCCACCCACAGCACGATCATGCCGTCGTTGAGGAGCAGGGTCGCGCCCCGCTCCACGTCGCCGGGGAGGTTGGGATAGGTGACGCCCACGCGGGATTCGTCACCCAGCTCGCACTCCACGTCCAGAATGAAGGGCTCGCCCTCCTTGAGCTGGATCTTGCCGTCTTTGAACTTGCCGATGCGGATTTTGGGCCCCTGCATATCCGCCAGGACCCCCACGGCGCGGCCGTGGGCGCGCGCCCTGCTGCGCACCAGCTCGGCCCGCTTGATGTGGTCCTCGGCGGTGCCGTGGGAGAAGTTCAGCCGGACCACGTCCACGCCAGCCTCGATCAGCCGGTCGATGGTCTTTTCGTCCGAGCTGGCCGGGCCCAGCGTTGCTACGATCTTGGTGCGACGTCTCAAGCCTTATGCTCCTTGGCGCGCTCTTCGAGGACGGCCACCGCCGGCAGCACCTTGCCTTCCAGGAACTCCAGGAAGGCACCGCCGCCGGTGCTGATATAGGAGACCTTATCCTCGATGCCGAACTTGTTGATGGCTGCGATGGTGTCGCCGCCGCCGGCAATGGAGAAGGCCGGGCTTTCGGCAATGGCCTTGGCCATGGCCTCGGTACCCTTGGCGAAATTGTCGAACTCGAACACGCCCACCGGGCCGTTCCAGACGATGGTACCGGCCTTCTTCAAGATGTCGGCAAGCATGTCGGCGGTCTTGGGACCGATGTCCAGGATCATCTCGTCGTCCTGCACGTCGGCGACGTCACAAGTGCGCGCCTGGGCCGTGGCGGAGAACTCTTTGGCCACCACCACATCGACGGGTACCGGCACGTTGCCGCCCTTGGCCTTGGCGGCATCGGCAATGGCTTGCGCCTCGCCCACCAGATCCGCCTCCACCAGGGACTTGCCCACCTTGTGGCCGGCCGCCAGGATGAAGGTGTTGGCGATGCCGCCGCCGACGATGAGCTGGTCGACCTTCTCGGCCAGGCTCTTCAGGATGGTCAGCTTGGTAGATACCTTGGAGCCGGCGACGATGGCCACCATGGGCCGAGCCGGGCTTTCCAGGGCCTTGCCCAGGGCTTCCAGCTCTTTCACGAGCAAAGGACCGGCCGCCGCGATGGGGGCGAAACGGGCCACGCCATGGGTGCTGGCCTGGGCGCGATGGGCGGTGCCGAAGGCGTCCATCACGTAGACGTCGCACAGGGCAGCCATCTGCCGGGACAGGCCTTCGTCGTCCTTGCCCTCGCCCTTGTTGAAACGTACATTTTCCAGCACCACCACGTCGCCGTTCTGCAGCTGCTCGAGCTCGCCCTTGCCGCTGGCAAGCCAGTCCTTGACCAGCTTCACGGGCTTGCCCAGCAGTTTGCCCAAGTGCTCGGCAATGGGCTTGAGGCTGGCTTTCTCGTCGTACTCCCCTTCCTTGGGACGACCCAGGTGGGACATGAGCATGACCTTGGCACCCGCCGCCATGGCATGCTTGATGGTGGGCAGACTGGCGCGAATGCGGGTGTCGTCGGTGACGTTGCCATTGTCGTCCTGCGGCACGTTCAGATCCTCGCGGATCAGCACGCGCTTGCCGGCCAGGTCGAGATCGGTCATCCGGATGACTTTCATGGTTCTCTCCTCAAATCCTGGTAAAAAGAGGGCGGCGCAAGCGCCGCCCGTGCGTCTCAGCGGGGCAGACCCATCATGGCCAGGGCGGTGTCGGCCATGCGGTTGGAGAAGCCCCACTCGTTGTCGTACCAGGACAGCACCTTGACCATGTTGCCCTGCATGACCTTGGTCAGGGTCGCCTCGAAGATGGAGGAGCGGGAGTCGTGGTTGAAGTCCACGGACACCAGCGGCTTGTCGTTGTAGCCCAGCACGCCCAGCATGGCGCCTTCGGCGGCGGCCTTCACTGCGGCGTTGATCTCTTCCTTGGTGGTGTTGCGCTCGGCTTCGAAGACGAGGTCGACTACGGACACGTTGGGGGTGGGCACGCGCATGGCGAAGCCGTCCAGACGGCCGGACAGCTCGGGCAGCACCAGGCCCACGGCCTTGGCGGCGCCGGTGGAGGTCGGGATCATGCTCTGGGTCGCGGAGCGGGCGCGGCGCAGATCCTTGTGATAGACGTCCAGCAGCACCTGGTCGTTGGTGTAGCTGTGCACGGTGGTCATCAAGCCGTGCTTGATGCCGACGGTCTCGTGCAGCACCTTGGCGAAGGGCGCCAGGCAGTTGGTGGTGCAGGAAGCGTTGGAGACGATGACGTGCTTGGCGGGATCCAGCTTGTCATGGTTCACACCGTAAACGACCGTGATGTCCTCACCGTCGGCGGGGGCGGAGATCAGCACCTTCTTGGCGCCGCCTTCCAGGTGTTTGGCCGCCATGTCGCGCTTGGTGAAGAAGCCGGTGCACTCCATCACCACGTCCACACCCAGGTCGCCCCAGGGCAGCTTGGCGGGATCGCGCTCGGCCAGCACCTTGATCTTATCGCCGTTGACCAGCATGGTGTCGCCGTCGACGATCACGCTGCCGGGGAAGCGGCCGTGCACGGAGTCGTACTGGGTCAGGTGGGCGTTGGTCTCCGGGCTGCCCAGGTCGTTGATGGCGACGATCTGGATCTTGTCGGTGCGGTTGTTCTCATAGATCGCACGCAGGACGTTGCGGCCGATGCGGCCATAACCGTTGATCGCTACACGAAGTGCCATTTTGCAGTCTCCTCAAAGGCTGGTGAAAGAATCCTTGGGCGAGGCGCGATTCGTGAAGCGCGCCGGAATTTCCCGGCCGCGCTTCACTAGCCGCGCGTCACGAAAAATCAGAGCGCCTGATAGCGGGCCACCACGTTGTCCACGGTGAAGCCGAACTTGTCGAAGAGCACCGGAGCGGGCGCGGACTCGCCGAAGCGGTCGAGGCCAACGACGGCGCCGTTCAGGCCCACGTACTTGTACCAGAGGCCGGTGGAGCCGGCCTCGACGGCCAGGCGCTTGGTGAGCTTGGCGGGCAGCACGCTTTCCTTGTAGGCGGCGTCCTGCTTCTCGAAGACCTCCAGCGAAGGCATGGACACCACGCGCACGTGCTTGCCCTGCTCGGCCAGCTTGGCTTGGGCGCCCATGGCCAGGGCCACCTCGGAGCCGGTGGCGATGATCACGCCCTCGGGCTGGCCGTTGGCCGCCTCGGACAGGATGTAGCCGCCCTTGGCGATGCCGGCCACGGTCTCGTCCGTGTGGTTCTGGGCGGGCAGGTTCTGACGGCTCAGGATGAGGCAGCTCGGGCCCTTGCGGTTTTCCACCGATTGCGTCCAGGCCACGGCGGTCTCCACCGCGTCGCAGGGACGCCAGAGCGTCATGTTGGGAATCAGGCGCAGGCTGTTGACCTGCTCGATCGGCTGGTGGGTGGGGCCGTCCTCGCCCAGGCCGATGGAGTCGTGGGTCAGCACGTAGATCACCCGCTGATGCATCAGGGCCGACATGCGGATCGCGTTGCGGGCATAGTCGGAGAAGATCAGGAAGGTACCGCCGAAGGGCAGGAAGCCGCCGTGCAGGGACAGGCCGTTCATGACCGTGGCCATGCCGAACTCGCGCACGCCGTAGTGGATGTAGTTGCCGCTGATCAGCGGCGGCACCAGCTCGGTCGCGCCCTTCCAGATGGTGTTGTTGGACGGCGTGAGGTCGGCGGAACCGCCGACGATCTCGGGCAGGGTCGGGGCGATGGCGTTGATGGCCTTGCCGGAGGCCACGCGGGTGGCGATGTTGGGCTTCTCCTGGCGCAGGCCGTCGATCAGCGCCTTGACCGTGTCGTTCCAGCCAGCCGGCAGCTCGCCGCGCATGCGGCGTTCCAGCTCGGCCGCATCCTCGGGATAGGCCTCCTTGTAGGCCTTGAACTTGTGGTTCCAGGCGCTCTGCGCCGCCTCGCCCTTGCCGCGGGCATCCCAGCCGGCGTAGACCTCTTCGGGCACGGAAAAGGGCTCATGCGGCCAGCCGATGTTCTCGCGGGTCAGGCAGATCTCGTTCTCGCCCAGGGGGGCGCCGTGGCAGTCGTGGGTGCCGGCCAGATTGGGCGAGCCATGGCCGATGATGGTCTTGCAGATGATCAGGCTGGGCTTGTGCTGTTCGGCGCGGGCCGCCTCGGTGGCCGCCTTGATCGCCTCGGGATCGTGGCCGTCCACCGGGCCGACCACCTGCCAGCCGTAGGCCTCGAAGCGCTTGGCGGTGTCGTCGGTGAACCAGGGCTCCAGGTGGCCGTCGATGGAGATGCCGTTGTCGTCGTAGAAGCAGATCAGCTTGCCCAGCTTCCAAGTGCCGGCCAGGGAGCAGGCTTCATGGGAGATGCCCTCCATGAGGCAGCCGTCGCCGAGGAAGACGTAGGTGTGGTGATCGATGACGTCGTGGCCCGGCCGGTTGAAGCGCGCCGCCAGCAGGCGCTCGGCCAACGCCATGCCGACGCCGTTGGCCAGACCCTGGCCCAGTGGGCCGGTGGTCGTCTCGACGCCGGCCGTGTAGCCGTACTCGGGATGGCCGGGCGTCTTGCTGCCCCATTGGCGGAAGTTTTTCAGCTCCTCGATGGGCAGGTCGTAGCCGGAGAGGTGCAGCAAGGAGTAATGCAGCATGGAGCCGTGGCCGTTGGACAGCATGAAGCGGTCACGGTTGATCCAGCCGGGATCCTTGGGATTGTGCACCAGGAAGTCGTTCCAGAGGACTTCGGCGATGTCGGCCATGCCCATGGGCATGCCGGGGTGGCCGGACTTGGCCGCCTGCACGGCGTCCATGCTGAGGGCCCGAATGGCGTTGGCAAGATCGGTACGGGTAACGGTCATGGTGCTAATCTCCTAAAGGCTTATCGCACTCGCCAGCGGCGCGGCTAAAATGAAAGAAAGAAAACTGGTCGGGCCAGAGCCGGCGGGGGGATGCCCTCGACGCAAGTGGGCGCCCGCTGTCCGTCCGCTGGAGGCCTGGGCGCGATCCGGGGCGCCGCCGCGGCGCCGGCAACGCCTCGGGCGATCGCCGCGCGAGGCGCAACGGCTCGCTTTTGTCCAAAATTCCGGCTGTTGCGGCACGCCGCCCCTGCGCATTCCACAGCCACATGGTGCACAAGGTCGGGCGCCGCTGCGCGCCGGCACGAAGCTTCAGGCTTGGCGCGTACGGGTGAAAATGCGCCGCAGGCTGCCGTCGTGGCCGGCGATGACCAGGGTCTCGGTGGTCACGCTGCCGCCGCTCTTCTGCACACCGCTCAGGATGTCGCCGGAGGTCAGGCCGGTCGCCACGAAAAGCACGTCGTCGCCGCTGACCAGATCATTGAGGCCCAGCCACTTGCCGGGCGTGAGACCGGCGGCGCGCACCGCCTCGGCCTCGTCGGGCTTCTGGGGCGCCAGGCTGCCGAACATGTCGGCGCCCAGGGCCTTGGCGGCGCAGGCGGTGATCACGCCCTCGGGCGTGCCGCCGATGCCCATCATGGCATCCACCTTGTCGCCCAGGGTCGCCATGATGCCGCCGCTCACGTCACCGTCGGTCTGCAGGCGCACCATGGCGCCGGCGGCCTGGATTTCGGCGATCAGCTGCTCGTGGCGAGGCTTCTTCAGCAGGAAGACCACCAACTCGGAGACCTCCTTGCCCAGGGCGCGGGCCAAAGCCGCCAGCTTGTCCTTCAGGGGTGCCGCCGGATCGATCTTGCCCTTGGCGGCCGGCGGCACCACCAGCTTGTCCATGTAGAAGGCCGGGCCTGGGCGGAACATGCTGCCCTTGGGGGCGGCGGCCAGGACGCAGATGGAGCCGGGCATGCCGTTGGCGAGGAAGCTGGTGCCTTCGACCGGGTCCACGGCGATATCCACTTCGGGCCCCTGCCCGCTGCCCACGGCTTCGCCGTTGTAGAGCATGGGGGCCTCGTCCTTCTCGCCCTCGCCGATCACCACCACGCCGCGCATGGGAACGGCCTGCATGGCCGCGCGCATGGCGTCCACGGCGGCGCCGTCGCCGGTTTCCTTCTGGCCGCGGCCGATCCAGCCGCTGGCCCCGCGGGCGGCGGCTTCGGTTACGGCAACGAGGGGGAGGGTCAAGTCTTGAATATTCGCCATGTTTCGTCCTCAATGAAGGCACGCGCCCGCCCCTCGCGGGTCGGGCGCGCTTATGTTTTCAACCGCCAAGAATAAAGCAAAACCAGGGTGGTTTTGCAAGAAAAATTTACCGAATACTTATTGACGGCGGTGGCCTGCGCGGCGACAGCGGAGGGGAGACGCCGGGCGCCCGTTCGGGGCCGGCAGGCAGTGAGGGGCCATGCCGATGCCGCCTCATTGTCCCATGCTCGCCGCCCCCTCCCCCAGCCACTCCCGCCACGCCTGCAGCAGCTGCGGATCAAGACAAGCAAGCACGGACTGGCTGGCGTGGCGGGTCAGATCCAGCTCCCCGCCCTGCAGGTTCTGGGCAACGCCGCCGGCCTCCTGCAGGATCAGCAGGCCGGCCGCCCAGTCCCACAATTGCTGCCCGCCATGGACATAGAAGTGGTAACGCCCGGCCGCGAGCCAGCACCATTCGATGACGGCGGAACCGAAGCTGCGCTGGCTGTGGAAAGGCATGTCGACCGCCAGGCGCTGCAGCAACGGCTGGGGCAGGCGCTTGAGATCGACGACGCTCACCGCCCTGCCCAGGGCTGGGCCCGCCTTGCGGCGCAGGCGCTCGCCGTTGACCCAGGCGCCCTGGCCGCGGGCGGCGAAGAAGAGCTCGTCCCGCAGGGGATCGTAGACCCAGCCGTAGCGGGCCTCGCCCTGCACCACCAGCGCCAGGGAGGTGCCGAAGATGGGGATGCCGGCGGCGAAGTTGCTGGTGCCGTCGATGGGATCGAGAAACCAGAGCGCGCGCCCCCTGCCCGCCCGCAGCACGCGGTCCTGCTCGCCCGCCTCCATTTCCTCGCCAAAGAGCACGATGTCGGGGTACTCGGCGGCCAAGGCCTGGGCGAGGAAGTGCTGACACGCGATATCGGCGGCGGTGACGATGCTGCCGTCCGGCTTGTGGGCGCCTTCCACCTGGCGGTAGTGGGGCATAACGCACTCGCGCGCCGCCTGGCGCAACAGCTCGCCGACGCGCTCCGGATTGACGGACACCGCTTCAGGATGGATCGGATGGCTCATGGGACCTCTTCAGGGGAACGACCGCCGCCTCCCCGGCGTGCGGCAGCTTGGCCAGCGCGGCGTCCAGGCCGCGCGCGAATTCCATGGGCAGGCGCTTCAGGACCGCTTCGCCCTCCGGGCCGAAGAGATCCATCCGGCAAGGCACCGGCTCCTCCAGGGACTGGCGCACGTGCGGATCGAAATGGTGCCATACCGTCACCGCCACGCGGCCGCCGATGTAATCGCAGAATACCCACTCGTGAGGGTCGAGAATGGCCATCAGGCTGATGTAGCGCAACGGCACGTAGACCGGCGCCTCCTGGCGCGCCAGCAGCAGGTGCGCCTTGTTGTAGATCCATGACGCCACGCGGCCGGGGCGTTCGGCCCAGACGGGCGGGCGGCGGCAATCCTCACGCACCATGCTCCTCGCGCCACTTGATGGAGCAGCCCATGCTGGGCCACTGCTGTTCGGGGCCACGGCCGGTCTCGGCGATCTGCAGCATGGCCTGGAACAGGTCGCGCGGGGCATCCGGCACCGTTTCCTTGCGCGAGGCGTCCAGGCGCCCGCGGTACTGCAGGCGCCGCCGCGCATCGAAGCCGAAGAAGTCCGGCGTGCACACCGCGCCGTAGGCCTTGGCCACCGCCTGGCTCTCGTCGAAGAGGTAAGGGAAGGGATAGGCTTTCTCGCGGGCGCGGCGCGCCATGCTCTCGAAGCTGTCCTCGGGATAGTCGCTGGGGTCGTTGGCACTGATGGCCACGCTCGACACGCCGTGCGCCGCCAGCTCGCGCGCGTCGCGGATGATGCGGTCCTCGATGGCCTTGACGTAGGGGCAGTGATTGCAGATAAACATCACCAGGAGCGCCTTGGCGCCGGCAAAGTCCGCCAGGGTGTAGCGGCGCCCGTCCACGCCGGGCAGATCGAAATCCGGGGCGAGCATACCGAGCTCGCCGGGCGGCGTAACCAAACTGACCATGGGCTTCCCTTTTTGCGAAATGAAGAAACGTCGACCGCCGGTACACCGGTGCTTGCAGTTAATCTAACCGCATCAGCGACCGGGCTCAAGGGAACGATGGCCGTCAGCCGCTGCAGTCCGACCATGGCCGGAGCCCCGTCGCGGCTTACCGTGTGCGGGCGTGTATGTTAAATTCCCGCCATGCGCACCATTCGGATCCACACCCCCGAACCCCTGACCGTTTCCGGCGAAACCGTGCTCCCGCCCGCCGCCAGCAACCACCTGGTGCGGGTGCTGCGCCAGGGCCCGGGCGCTCCGGTCACCCTCTTCAACGGCGACAACCGGGAATACGCGGCGATACTGGACACGGCGGACCCGCGGGCGGCACGCCTGCGCATCACCGACTGCCGGCCGGCGGATCGCGAGTCGCCGCTCGCCGTCCATCTGCTGGCCGGCATCTCCAAGGGCGAGCGCATGGACTACACCGTGCAAAAGGCGGTCGAACTGGGGGTCGCCGGCATCCAGCCGGTGTTCTGCGCCGCGACGGTGGTGCGCCTGGACGCCGACAAGCGCGAGCGGCGGCGGGCCCACTGGCAGGAGATCGCCGTGTCCGCCTGCGAGCAGTGCGGCCGCAATCGGGTGCCGCCCGTGCTGCCGCCCGTCGATTTCGCCCAGGCGCTGACCCAGGCCACCGCCGGGCTGCGCCTGGTGCTTCACGGCCAGGCCGCCGCCGGGCTGCGCGATCTCGGTCGCCCGGACGCGCCCGTGACCCTGCTCATCGGGCCGGAAGGCGGGCTGAGTGCGGCGGAGATCGCCGCCGCCGAAGCCGCGGGCTTCCGGCCGCTGCGCCTGGGCCCGCGGGTGCTGCGCACGGAAACCGCCGGGGTCGCCGCCCTGGCCGCGTTGCAGGCTTTATGGGGCGACTGGTAAGGTGCGCCGGAACCGGACATCTGCTAAGGTTGCTTGAACAAGAATTCGGGGTTATTCGCCTATGCCGGAAATGCTGCCTAACGTGCCCCACCTGACGACGGCCATGGTCGGGCCGCTGCACGAATTGGAACAACAGATGCTGTCCCACCAGGCCCGCATCGAGCACTGGTTCCGTTGCCAATGGCGCGCCACGCCGCCGCCCTTCTACGCCTCGGTGGATTTGCGCAACGCCGGCTTCAAGCTGGCGCCGGTGGATACCAATCTCTTTCCGGCGGGCTTCAACAATCTGGGCGCCGAGTTTCATCCCCTGTGCGTGGCCGCCATCCAGAACTACATCGCGCGCACCAATCCGGGTCTGGAGCGGCTGCTGCTGATTCCGGAGAGCCATACCCGCAACCTCTTCTATCTGGAGAACGTCTTCCAGCTGAAGCGCCTGCTGGAGCTGGCCGGCCTGGACGTGCGCGTGGGCAGCCTGTCGCCCGAGGTGAGCGCCCCGACGGCCTTCGAGCTGCCTTCCGGGAACCGGCTGGTGCAGGAGCCATTGGTCCGCGAGGGACGGCGCCTGCGGACCGACGGCTTCGAGCCGGAACTCATTCTGCTCAACAACGACCTCTCCGGCGGGCGGCCCGAGATCCTGGAGAACCTGGAGCAGCCCATCGCCCCGCCCCTGCTGGCCGGCTGGAGCACGCGGCGCAAATCCATGCACTTCGCCCACTACCGCGCCGCCGCCAAGGAGCTGGCGGCCCTGCTGGAGATCGATGCCTGGGCCATCGACCCCGAATTCCGCAAGTGCGACCGCATCGACTTCATGAAGAAGAGCGGGCTGGACTGCCTGGTCAAGAACGTGGACGAGACCCTGGACATCATCCGCGAGAAGTACCGCGAGCACGGCGTGACCCGCGACCCCTTCGTGGTGGTGAAGGCGGATGCCGGCACCTACGGCATGGGCATCATGATGGTCAAGAGCGGCGAGGAGCTGCGCGACCTCAACCGCAAGCAGCGCACCAAGATGGCCACGGTCAAGGAGGGCGCCAGCGTCAGCGACGTCATCATCCAGGAAGGGGTTTTCACCTTCGAGACCATCGAGGGCGCCGTCGCGGAGCCGGTGGTCTACATGATCGACAGCCAAGTGGTGGGCGGCTTCTATCGGGTGCACACCCAGCGCACCGACGAGGAAAACCTGAACGCCCCCGGCATGCACTTCGAACCGCTGGCCTTCGCCCAGAGCTGCGTGCTGCCCAACCCCCAGGGCCAGCCCGACGACTGCCCCAACCGCTTCTACGCCTACGGCGTCATCGCGCGCCTGGCCCTGGTGGCGGCGGCGCGGGAATTGGCGGAAATGCACAAGGCCCAACCCTTCTGAGACCATGCGCCCACTCGACATCGCCTTTCTCATGGACCCCATCGGGGGCATCAACATCCACAAGGACAGCACCTTCGCCATGCTCCTGGAGGCCCAGGCGCGCGGCCATCGCTGCCACTACCTGGAGTTGGCCGACCTGTCGGTGCGCGACGGCAAGGCCTGGGGGCGCCTGCGGCCGGTGACCGTCAAGCGCGAGCCGGGTGCCCACTATCAGCTCGGCGAGCCCGCCCACCGGCCGCTGGCGGAGATGGACGCGCTGCTGATGCGCAAGGACCCGCCCTTCGACATGGACTACATCTTCGCCAGCTATCTGCTGGAGCACGCCGGCACCTGGGTCATCAACGATCCGGTCAGCTTGCGCAACGCCAACGAGAAGCTCTATGCCCTGCACTTCCCCGAGCTCATGCCGCGCACCCTGGTCAGCCGCCACATCCCGCAGCTGCGGGAATTCCTGGCCGAGGAAGGCGAGGTCGTGGTCAAGCCGCTCTACGGCCGCGGCGGCGAGGGCGTCTTTTATCTGCACACCGGCGACCGCAACGTCGGCAGCATCCTGGAGACGGTGACCGGCACCGGCCGGCACTACGTCATGGCGCAGCGCTACATCCCCGCCGTGCGCGACGGCGACAAGCGCATCCTCATGGTCGACGGCGAGCCGATCGCCGGGGCGCTGCTGCGCGTGCCGGCAGCCGACGACTTCCGCGGCAACATGGTGGCCGGCGCCAGCGCCCAGCCCGCCGAGCTCACGCCGCGCGACCGGGAGATCTGCGCCCGGGTGGGACCGCGCCTGCGCCAGGACGGGCTCGTCTTCGTCGGCCTGGACGTGATCGGCGGCCATCTCACCGAGATCAACGTGACGAGCCCCACGGGCGTGCAGGAGATCGACCGCTTCTTCAAGACCAACGTCTGCGCCCGGCTCTTCGACGTCATCGAGGCGCGCCTGAGCTGAGCGCCGCATGAAGCCTCGCGTTTTCGCCCTGCTGCCCCTCCTGCTCTTCGCCGCGCTGCTCGGCGGCTGCCGGCAGGCGCAGCAGGTGCAGAGCCAACAGGGCCTGGTCATGGGCACCCTGGCGACCATCACCGTCTATGCGCCGCGCAACACGGCCACGGATGCCGCCCTGCAAGCCGCGTTCCGCACCCTGGACGAGATCAATCACATTTGGCACCCCTGGACGCCGGACGCCACCCTGGCCCGCTTCAACCAGGCCCTGCACACGCGCCAGTGGGTGCCGGTGCCCGCCGACCTGCAGCCGCTGCTCCTGGAAGCCCTCCGCCTCAGCCGCGCCAGCCGAGGCAACTTCGATCCCGGCCTGGGGGAGCTGACCGCGCTGTGGGGCTTCCGCGAAGCGCCGGAGCCGGGCATCGAGCGCGCCCCGCCGATCCCGTCCCGCATCACCGCCCTCCTGCGCCAGGGCATCGGGGTCAAGCATCTGCAACTGCGCCGGGATCCGCAGCACGGGTTGATGGCCCGCACCGACACCCCGACCTTGACCCTGGACTTCGGCGCCATCGCCAAGGGCTATGCCGTCGACCGGGTGGTGGCGCAGCTGGAGCGTGCCGGCATCGAGAATGCCATCGTCAATCTGGGCGGCAACCTGCGGGTGCTGGGCAGCAAGGGCGACAGCCCCTGGCGCATCGGCATCCGCGCGCCGCGCGGCGACGGCACCATCGCCGCCATCCGCAACCAGGGCGACATGAGCGTGCTCACCTCGGGCGACTACGAGCGCTATTTCATCCACCAGGGCCAGCGCTTTCACCATATCCTGCACCCGCGCAGCGGCGCGCCGGCCCGCGGCCTGATCTCCGTCACCGTGGTCACCGACAACGCCACCCTGGGCGACGCCGCTTCCACCGCCCTGTTCGTCGCCGGCCCCCGTCAGTGGCCGCAGGTGGCTCGGGCACTCGGCGTGGACAAGGTGCTGGTGGTGGAGGACAGCGGTCAGGTCTGGGTCACGCCCGCGCTGCAGCCGCTGCTCGAACTGGCGCCCGGCGTGCGCGCCCAGGTCCGGGATCTGTCCGCTCCGCGCCAAACCAAGCGCCCGGCCGCCTGACCATGCCCGCACTCCAGTGGCTCCGCGACGCCACCACGCCGGCCGACCGCGCATTGATTCTGGCCCTGTGTCTCCTGCTGCCGCTGGCGCTGTGGATCACCCAGAGTCGTGCGGCCGGCCGCACGGTGCAGATCTTCCAGGATCGCACCCTGCTGGCCGAGCTTCCCCTGGCGCAGGAGCGCCGCATCCACGTGCCGGGCCCGCTCGGCGACACCGTGGTGGAGATCCGCGACGGTCAAGCGCGGGTATTGTCCAGCCCCTGCCAGGGCAAGCAGTGCATCCGCGCCGGCTGGCTCGCCCACGCCCACGACAGCGCTGCCTGCGTGCCCAACCACGTGCTGGTGCTGATTCCCGGCGATGCCGGCGGAGACGGCAAGGACTTCGATGCCATCGCCGAGTGAGCGCCTCAACCTGGCGGCCCTGCCGGACGGCGGCGACGCCCGCATCGCCCGGTTGACCGCCCTGGCGGTCTCCCTGCACATCATCGAAAGCGCCCTGCCGCCGCTGCTGCCCGGCCTGAAGCCGGGACTGGCCAACATCGTGGTCATCGTCGCCCTGGGCCGCTACGGCTTCGCCGCCGCCGCCTGGGTCAGCCTGTTGCGCGTGCTGGTCAGCGCCCTGCTCCTGGGCACCCTGTTCAGCCCGACCTTCTGGCTCAGCCTGTCCGGCGCGCTCGGCAGCCTGCTCGTGCTCTTTCCCGCCCAGTATCTGCCGGGGCGCGGCTTCGGGCCGGTCGGCTTTTCCCTGCTGGCCGCGCTGGCCAACATCGGCGCCCAGTTCGTTACGGCCTATCTCGTCTTCATCCAGCATCCGGGTGTATTCTGGCTCTTGCCGCCGCTGCTGGCCGCCGCCCTCTTCTTCGGCATCGGCAACGGCCTGATCGCCCACTGGATCCTCACGCGCCTGGAGAGCGCGCCGCAGCCATGACCCTGAACCTGCTCCAACTTTTCCGCGACCATGCCGACCGGCTGTTTCCCTGGCTGCTGCTGTCCGCCATCGTGCATCTTTTCATCCTGCTCGGCATCGGCTTCCAGCAGCGCCTGCCGGACAAGCGCCCATCGCAGCCGGAGGCCATCGAGATCGTGCTGGCGCCGCTGCCGAAAGCGGAGAAAACCCCGGCCCAGGCGGATCTGCTCAGCCAGGCCAACCACCAGGGCCGCGGCGCAGCCGGCCGCGAGCCGCCAGCGCGCCCGCCGGCCAGCCCCACCCCGTCCGCGCCGGAAGCCCAGCCGCCGCGCCGGGCGGAAGCAGACACGGAAAGCAGCCTGCGTGCCCAGCGCCAGCAAGCACCGGCAGCGCGCCCCCCGGCCGCTGACGCACCCCCGGCAGACACAAGCACCACGTCGCCCGCCCTGCCCTTGAACCCCAACCTGGACATTGCCCGGCTCGAGCAGGAGATGCGCCGCTCCGGCAACCGGCAGCCGCTGCGGGAGAAGGTCATCGATTCCTCCACCCGCGAATACCGCTATGCCGCCTACATGGAGGCTTGGCGCCTCAAGGTGGAACGCATCGGCAACCTGAACTACCCGGAGGAAGCCCGCGCCCAGGGCTTGGCGGGCAGCCTGGTGCTGGACGTGGCCCTGCGACCCGACGGCAGCATCGCCGACATCGAAGTGCAGCGCTCCTCCGGCTCGCCGGTCCTGGACGAAGCCGCCAAGCGCATCGTCCGCCTCGGCGCCCCCTACAGCCCTTTTCCCGAGGACATGCGTCGGGAAGTGGACGTGCTGCACATCGTGCGAACCTGGAATTTTGCCAACAATCGCCTGAAATGAGGTGGGCACGCATGCCGCTGTCCCGGGCGAGCCGTCGCCAGCCTGTCCGCCCTTGCGGCCTGCTCGCCGCCGAGCGACTTGGCCCCGCGCGCCAAACATGGTTCAATTTAAGCAAACCCGCTCGCGCAACAGCGCTCCAGCCAGAGGACGGGCCGCACTATGTCCTTCGCATCCTTGAAAAACCACTTTCTCATCGCCATGCCGCGCTTGGCGGATCCCAATTTCAGCCACACGGTGACCTACATCTGCGAGCACAATGCCGAAGGCGCCATGGGCATCGTGATCAATCGCCTGCTGGACCTGACCGTCGGAGACGTGCTCAGCCAGCTGCAGATGGGCGAAGGCAGCTTCAGCACCAGTGTCCTGCCGGTGCACTGGGGCGGGCCGGTGCAGACGGATCGCGGCTTCCTGCTGCACGAGCCGCTGGGGTCGTGGAACTCGACCTTGCCGGTCAGCGAGTCCATCGGCCTGAGCACCTCCAGGGACATCCTCGAAGCCATCGCCCGGCAACGCGGTCCCAGCCGCTTTCTGCTGGCGCTGGGCTATGCCGGCTGGGGGGCCGGGCAGCTGGAGGACGAGATCAAGGAAAATGCCTGGCTGCACGGCCCGGCGCAGACGCAGATCCTCTTCGAGGATGCGGTGGACCACCGCTGGGAGGCCGCCGCCAAAGCCATCGGCGTGGACCCCCTGCTGCTGTCGGACACAGCGGGGCATGCCTGAGCGACAGCCCGCCACATCAGGTGCATTCATGAATGCTCCGCTGGCCAAGCACCAGCGCTTCATGGGCTTCGATTTCGGCACCCGCCGCATCGGCGTGGCCTTCGCCAGCGCCATCGGCACGGGGGCCCAGGGCCTGAGCACCGTGCGCAACGGCCCTGGCGGCCCCGACTGGCAGGTCCTGGACCAGCTCGTTGCCGCCTGGGAGCCCGACGCCCTGGTGGTGGGCCTGCCGCTCAACATGGACGGCAGTCCCGGCCCCGTGACGCCGCTGGCGCGGCGCTTCGGCAATCGCCTGGCCGGGCGCTACCACCGGCACCTCTACTGGGTCGACGAACGCCTGAGCAGCTTCGCGGCGGAGCAGGACCTGCGCGAGAGCGGATTGTCCGCCGCCAAACGTGCTAAACTCCTCGACCAGACGGCGGCCGAGCAGATTCTCGCCACCTTTCTTGCCCAGCGCAGTTGCGGACCGGAGACGAGGGAATGAACGACAGCCCTGAGATCGAACCCATTCTGGATCAGATGGCGGCGCAGTTGCGCCCGCTGCTCGCCGAGGACGCGGCCATGGTGGGCATCTATACGGGCGGCGTCTGGGTGGCCCAGGCCCTGCACCAGCGGCTGGGGCTGGAAACGGAGCTGGGGCAGGTGGACATCTCCTTCTACCGGGACGACTTCACCCGCATCGGCCTGCATCCGGAGGTGCGCGCCTCCCACATCCCCTTCGACGTGGACAACCGGGTGATCATCCTGGTGGATGACGTGCTGCATACCGGCCGCACCATTCGCGCCGCTCTGAACGAGATCTTCGACTACGGCCGCCCGGCCCGCATCGTCCTGGCCGTGCTGGTGGACCGCGACGGGCGCGAACTGCCGATCCAGGCGGACGTGGTCGGCTTGCATCGGCGCCTGGCCGCAGGCGCCCAGATCAAACTGACCGGCCCCGCGCCCCTGCAGCTCGTCACCCGCGGCGCGACGGAGCACAAGGCATGAGTCCGGCCTTCCCGCGCCTGGGGGGCGGCAACCCCCAGCTCCGGCCCGACGGCCGCCTGGGCCACCTGCTGAGCATCGAGGGCCTGCCCGAGCGCATCCTGCTGGAAATCCTCAACACCGCCGAATCCTTTCTGCAGATCGGCGAGCGCGCGGTCAAGAAAACGCCCACCCTGCGCGGCAAGACCGTGGTGAACCTCTTCTTCGAGAGCAGCACGCGCACCCGCACCACCTTCGAGCTGGCTGCCAAGCGCCTGAGCGCGGACGTGCTCAACATCAACGTGGCCACCAGCAGCCACAACAAGGGCGAATCCCTGCTGGACACCATCGACAATCTCATGGCCATGCACGTGGACGGCTTCGTCATGCGCCACAGCGAAGCGGGCGCGGCTCACCTGGTCGCCCGCCACGTGGATCAGGACGCCTGGGTGGTCAACGCCGGCGACGGCCGCCACGCCCATCCCACCCAGGGCCTGCTGGACGTCTTCACCATCCTGCGCCACAAGGGTCCCGTCGATCAGCTGAAGGTGGCAATCGTCGGCGACATCCTCCATTCCCGGGTGGCGCGCTCCCAGATCCATGCCCTCAGCATCCTGGGCTGCCCCGACATCCGCGTGGTCGCGCCCAAGACCCTGCTGCCCGCCGCCGTGGAGCACCTGGGCGTGCGAGTCTTCCATGACCTGGACGAGGGCCTGGAGGGGGTGGACGTGGTGACCATGCTGCGCCTGCAGCAGGAACGCATGGAGGCCAATCTGCTGCCCAGCTCCAACGAGTACTTCCGGCAGTACGGCCTGACGGACAAGCGCCTGGAGCGGGCCGATCCGGACGCCATCGTCCTGCATCCGGGACCCATGAACCGCGGCGTGGAAATCGACTCGGTGGTGGCCGACGGCCCGCGCGCGGTGATCCTGCCGCAGGTGACCCATGGCCTGGCCATCCGCATGGCAGTGCTCACCTCGTTGGCCGGCGCGCGCGACCGGGACCTTCATCGCGATCACGGGTAACAGGGACAGCATGGAACAGCAGCCCATCAGGCGCCATATCGCCAACGCTTACGTCATCGACCCCGCCAGCGGCTTCGAAGGGCGGCAGGACCTCTTCATCGCCGCAGGCCGCATCGCCGGGCGGGGCGAAGCGCCGGCCGGCTTCGCCGCCGACGAATACATCGACGCCGGGGGCCTGATGCTCTGTCCCGGCCTGGTGGATCTGCGCGCCCGCCTGCGCGAACCGGGCGAAGAGCTGCACGGCGACATGCAGAGCGAACTGCGCGCCGCTGTCGCCGGCGGCATCACCAGCGTGGGCTGCCCGCCGGACACCCTGCCGGTTGCCGACCAGGTCAGCGTCATCCGCCACCAGCTCGGGCGCGCGGCGGAACTGGGGCTGGCGCGCGTTCATCCGCTGGCCGCCCTGACGCAGGGACTCGCCGGCCAGCATCTGGCGGAGATGGCCCTGCTCCTGGCGGCGGGCGCGGTGGGCGTGAGCAACGGCGATCGGGCCATCGCCCACAGCGGCATTCTGCGCAGCGCCCTGGAGTACGCCGCCAGCCTGCCGGCCACCGTATTCCTGCACAGCGAGGATGCCCAGCTCGGCAAAGGCGACATGCACGAGGGCGAGGTGAGCACCCGGCTGGGACTGCCGGGGCACCCGGCCGCCGCCGAGGCCATCGGCGTGGCCCGCGACCTGCTGCTGGCCGAACTGACCGGCGCCCGCGTGCACTTCCAGCACCTGTCCAGCGCCGCCGCCCTGGACCAGCTGCGCCCCGCCCTGCTGCGCCTGCCCGTTTCCGCCGATGCCAGCGTCGCGCACCTGCACCTGACCCACTATGACGTGGGCTACTTCAACACCCATGCCAAGACCTGCCCGCCGCTGCGCACCCACCGCGACCGCGACGCCCTGCGCGCCGCCCTGCGCACCGGCCAGATCAGCGCCATCACCAGCGACCACGCGCCCTGGCACGAGGACGCCAGCCGCGACACCTTCCACAATGCCGCCGCCGGCATCAGCGGTCTCGACACCTTCCTGCCCCTGGTGCTGCGCCTGGTGGACGAGGGCGTCCTGAGCCTGGCGCAAGCCATCGAGCGAGTCACGCTGGGGCCGGCGCGCATTCTGGGCATCCCCGCCGGCACCCTGGCCGTGGGCGCCCCCGCCGACCTCTGCCTCTTCGACCCCGAAGCCCGCTTCATCGTCCAGCCGCAACGCTTCCACTCGCGCGGCAAGAACACGCCCTTCGGCGGCTGGGAGCTGCGCGGCGTGGTACGGCAGACCTACGTGGGAGGGAGACTGGTGTTCCGGGGAAATGAAGACTGAGTGCCGCGTGCGCGGCACTCGACCTGCCGCTCAGTAGCTCAGCACCTTCCAATCGTCATCCATCACCCGCGACATGTAGGCCGCGCCGCCGGCGGCGCCCGCGCATTCGGGGATCAGATCTTCCATGCCGATGCCGTGGCCGGTCAGCGCACCGCCGCAGGCATAGAACTTCACCCCCAGCTCCGCCGCGTCCTGCATGAAGGAATAGATGGACTTGTCGCCGCCGTCGCTGGGGTAGAGCTTTTCGGCCACACCCTTTTTCAGCAGCGACGCCGCCTTGCCGGCAAAATAGATCTCCACCTCGATGTCCATCGCCGCCGCGGCGGCGGCCTGGAAAAACGGCGCGCCGCATTCGTGCGGCCGGTCGGGCGTCGTATTCAGCAGCATCATCACCAGCTTGTCGGCCATGCTCCATCCTTTGCGCTTCGGTCGAAATGCTTTAGTTTATGGAAAAGACGTCATTTTGATAAGTGCGGCACGGCACAGGGGGCCCGGATGGAACGGATCGTTTTGGACAATGGCCAATTGCAGGCGGAAATCACCCCTCTGGGGGCGGAACTGAAGGCCCTGCGCCTGGCGGGCGGCATCGAGCTGCTGTGGCCCGGCGACGCGGCCCACTGGCCGCGCTCGGCCCCCATTCTCTTCCCGGTGGTCGGCCGCCTGGTCGGCGACAGCTATACGCACGATCGCCGGCATTACGCACTCGGCCAGCACGGCTTCGCCCGCGACCGCGTGTTCACGGTCACGGAGCGGGACGCCACCGCGGCCACGCTGTTGCTGCGGGCCGATGGAGAAAGCCGCCGGCATTACCCCTTCGATTTCGAGCTGCAGGTACGCTATGCCCTGCGGGACAGCGGCATCGAAACCCACTTCGCGGTGCGCAACGCCGGGCACGCGGCCATGCCCTTCGCCATCGGCGGCCACCCCGGTTTCCGCTGGCCGCTGGAGCCCCGGTTCGCCAAAACCGACTATGTGCTGCTCTTCGAAGAGGCCGAAACGGGCCGGCGCTATCTGGTGCGGGACGGGCTGCTGACCGGCGCCCAGGGCGAAGTGCCCTGGCGCGGGCCAGTGCTGCCCCTGGATGAAGCGCTGTTCACGGAGGACGCCATCGTGCTGCGCCACCCGGCTTCGCGCTGGGTGCGCTATCAGCCGCGCGCAGGCGGGTTGGGCATCCGGGTGGATTTTGCCGGCTTCCCGTACCTGGGCATCTGGTCGAAGCCCGGCGGCGCGCCCTTCCTGTGCATCGAGCCGTGGCACGGCCACGCCAGCTTCATGGACGAAGCCAGTGACCTTTCGCAAAAGCGCGACATGCGGAACCTGGCGCCGGGCGCGGAATTTGCTTGCAGCTTCAGCATCGAGGCGCTGCAGACGCCGCCCGTTCAGGCCCAAGTCCTTTGACAGCCATCACTTTTCAGGAGAATTGCATGCCCCGCGCCACCTTGACCGCCACCCTGCTCGCCGGCACCCTGGCCCTTTCGGGCCAAGCCTGGGCTGCCCCCGCCGCCAAGGCGCCGCCCATCCGCGCCGATTACCCGGTGGAAAAAATCGCGCCTCATACCTACGTGATCCACGCCTCCACCGAACTGCCCAACCCGCAGAACCAGGGTTTCATGTCCAACATGGCCTTCGTGGTGACCAAGGCGGGGGTGGTGGTCTTCGACACCGGCGCCAGCGTGCAGGCCGGCGAGTTCCTGGTGCGCAAGATCAAGTCGGTGACCAAGCAGCCGGTGACCCACGTGTTCAATTCGCACAAGCACGGCGACCACTGGCTGGGCAACCAGGCCATCGCCGCCGCCTGGCCGCGGGCCCGCTTCTTCGCCCATGCCGACGACATCGCCGCCATCAAGAACGGCGAGGGCCAGATGTGGATCGACATGATGCAGGACATGACCAAGGGCGCCACGGCGGGTACGGCGATGCGAGTGCCGGACAACCCGGTCAAGGCCGGAGACCGCTTCCAGGTCGGCGGCATGCAGTTCATCGTGCACTACTACGGCCACGCCCACACCCCCGGCTCGATCATGGTGGAAGTGCCCGAGGAGAAGGTGGTGCTCATGGGCGACAACCTCTTCGCGGAACGCGCGCCCGGCCTGCGCGACGCCAACATCAAGGGCAACCTGCTGGCCCTGGAAAAAGTCAAGGACCTGCCCGACCAGCACATCGTGCCCGGCCATGGCCGCACGGACGGCAAGCCGCTGCTGGACGACTTCCACGCCTACCTGGACACCCTGCGCCAGTCGGTGAAAAAGTACCAGGAGCAGGGATTGAGCGATTTCGAGATGAAGGACAAGGTGATCGCGGACATGGCCCGCTTCCAGCACCTGGTCGGCTTCCAGGACGTGATCGGCCAGCACATCAACCGGGTCTATCTGGAACTGGAACAGGAGAGCTTCTGAAGCTGACCGCCGCGACAGATGGGCCGGGTGGCCTTGGCTGCAGGATTATGTTTTGATTAGGCCTGCACTGGCGCGGCAAGCGAGGTCCGCATGATGGCACAACCCGACATAGAGATTCAGGTGGAAACCCGGTACCTGGACGAACAATCGCAGCCCGAGCTGGACCACTACGTCTTCGCCTACCGCATCACCATCACCAACAAGGGCGACATGCCGGCCCAGCTGCTCAGCCGCCATTGGGTGATCACCAACGCCAACGGCGAGGTGAAGGAGGTTCGCGGCGAGGGCGTGGTCGGCGAGCAGCCGCTCCTGCGCCCCGGCGAGAGCTTCCAATATACCAGCGGCAGCGTGCTGGAAACCCCGGTGGGCAGCATGCACGGCAGCTACCAGATGGTCGATGCCGAGGGCCGTCCCTTCGACGTGCCCATTCCACCCTTCCGCCTGTCCATCTCCACCGTGCTGCACTGAGCCATGGGGCTGCGCCAGGCCTACACGCTCTGGGCGCCGCTCTACGATCTCGTCGTCGACCGCGCCTTCGCCGCCCAACGCCGGCGCAGCCTGGCGGAGCTGGGTGAGGTGGCCGGCCAGCGCATCCTCATCGACGGCATCGGCACCGGACTGGACTATCCCCACCTGCCGCCGGGCGCGAATTACGTGGGCGTGGACCTGACCTGGGCCATGCTGGCGCGGGCGGCGCGGCGGCCCGACGGGCACGGGGTGCGGCTGGTGCAAGGCGATGCCATGGCCCTGCCCTTCGCCGATGGCAGCTTCGACCAGATCGTCATGCACCTCATCCTGGCGGTGGTGCCGGAGCCGGCACGCGCCCTGCGGGAAGCGGCGCGGGTGCTCAAGCCCGGCGGACAGATCCTGATCCTGGACAAGTTCCTCAAACCGGGCGAACGCGCCCCCCTGCGCCGCTTGGCGAGCCCCCTTCTCGGCCGTCTGGCGACGCGCACCGACGTGGTCTTCGAGGCAGTGCTGGCGGCCGTGCCGGACCTGGTCCCGGAGACCGACGAAGCGGCGCTGGGCGGCGGCTGGTTCCGGCGCATCCGGCTGCGCAAGGCAGCCTGAACAAAAAAGCCGGCCCGATACGGGCCGGCTCGCGAGTCGAGGATGGCGTCTTAGAAGTGGTAGTTCACGCCCACGGTGAAGTTGTTGTTCTTGAACTTCGAATCGCCGATGGGCGTGGCCTCGGAATAGGTCCACTCGCCGGCCAGGCCGACCTGCGGCATCACCTTATACTCCACGCCCAGACCGCCATGGAAGCCCCAATCGTCGCCGCTCAGGCCGGTCAGGTCGGTCTGCGCGATGCCCACCTTGGCATAGGGCAGCACCGGGCCCAGATCCACGCCCAGCTTGCCGTCCACGCCCCAGACGGTGGAACCGTAGCGCACGGTCGGGAACGGGCCGCCGACGCTGTGATCGGTCTTGCTGTTGAAGTCGGCGAAGATGTCCGCACCCACCACCGGGCCACCCAGGTTCCAGTTGTAGCCGGCCTCGACGCCGCCGGTGAAGGCATTTTCGCTGCTCAGGCCGTCGGCCTTGGCGTTGTTGACGCCGAGCTTGCCGCCGACGTAAGGTCCGTTCCAGTTGCTTGTGGTCTGCGCGCTGGCGGTCTGAGCGGAAACGGCACCCAGGGCCAGAGCGGAAGCCAGTACTGCAAGAGTCAACTTCTTCATAACCGTCTCCTTTCGTTGAGAGTCCGTGATCAAGAACCGAAGACAATGCACGGGCGCTTGTCTGATCTTTACAACGGACGAGACCCCATTGGGTTGACTGCTTGGCGCATAAGCCACGAAATCCAGCCAGTTCAGGCTTGCCTGCGCCGCGCGCCTTTGTGGCAAAGGCGCAACACGTGTGAAAACTTCGACCACACCGGCGGCGTTCGGTTCCCGATTCTTCTAATATTGGATTTCGCCAGGCGGTGCCTGGACAGCATCCGCGGCATCGGCAACCAGCGGCGCGGCGAAAGGAAGGCGACAGGAAGTGCAGGCTAGGCTTGCAGCACCCAGGACTGGAGGACGGCGGCGACGCGTTCGGGGGCTGGTGTCCGCAGGCGCAGGCGCTTTTCCCGGCTGCTCTCGCCTTGGAGGATCTGCACCGCTTTGCGGGGCAGCCCGAACTGCTCGGCCAGAAAGGCGATGAGGGCGGCGTTGGCGGCCCCCTCCACCGGGCGGGCCTGCAAGCGGATCTTGACGGCGCCGGCGTGCAGCCCGGCCACCTGGGTGCGCTTGGCGCCGGGCTGCACGTGCACCGAGAGGATCAGATCGCCTGCGACCCAGCGATAGGGGGCAGGCGCCGCTTGGCTCACGACAGGCCCGGACCGGCCATGTTGTAGAGCAGGTTCACCAGCAGATTTTTGACCACCTGGATCAGCAGCAGCACCACGATGGGCGACAGGTCGAAGCCGGAGATGGGCGGGATGATGCGGCGCGCCGGCGCCATGACCGGCTCGGTGGCGCGCACGATGAAGCGCACGACCGGGTTGTAGGGATCGGGATTGACCCAGGACAGCAGGGCGCGGACCAGCACCAGGTAAAAAAAGATGGTGAACAGCACATCGACGACGGTTGCCAGGGCCAGCAGCAAGCTATTGGTTACCATATTGTTTTATTCCTCCGCACCGTAGTGGTTGGCCATGGCCTGCGAGCGCGCCGTGGCGGCGTCGACGGCCTCGTAAAACAGGCTGCGCAGCCCGCGCTCCAGCTCCCGGATGCCGGCGGCGGTCGTGCCGCCCGGGCTGGTGACGTGGCTGCGCAGAGTAGCGGGCGTGTCCTCGCTCTCCAGGGCCATCTTGGCCGCGCCGAAGACCGTCTGCAAGGTCAGCAGGCGCGCCGTGCGCCGGTCCAGGCCCTGGGCGACGGCGGCATCCTCCATCGCCTCCAGGACCAAGAAGAGATAAGCCGGGCCGCTGCCGGACAACCCGGTGACCACGTCCATGAGGGACTCCTGCTGCACCCAGACCACCAGCCCCACGGCGCGCATGAGCGACTCGGCGAAATCGATCTGGACATTGTTGACCTCGGGCGTGGCGTAGAGACCGGACGCACCCGCCGCCACCAGAGCCGGCGTGTTCGGCATGACGCGCACCACCGGCAGGGGCTCGCCGATCCAGCGCTGAATGTCGGCCGCGCGCACCCCGGCGGCAATGGAAATGATCAGGGGACGGGTCTTGCGCAAGGCCGGCGCCAGCTCGGCGACCACGCCGCCCAGCATCTGCGGCTTGACTGCCAGCACCACGCCGTCGGCGCCCTGCACCGCCTCACTGTTGTCCGCATAGGCGGCCACGCCGAAGCGCTCGCTCAGCAGATCCCGCTGCGCGGGGTTGGGATCGGCCACCCGGAACTGCTTGGCCTTCCAGCCGTCCTGCAGGAGTCCGCCGATCAGGCTGCTGGCCATGTTGCCGCCGCCGATGATGGCCAGCTTCCGCGCCTTGGATACGGGCGTGACGGGGGACTTGCCCTTGGGAGGCGTCTTGCTGCTCGTCTTGTGGGGCATCTCTTATTCTCCTGACTCGCCTGCTTGGGGTGCTGCAAATCCATGAAGCGCGGCGGGACCCGCCGTGCGTGTTTACGCCCTGCCGTCGGCAACGTGCGCCGGGCGGCGCGCGCGTGGGCCGAAAATCGCGGTGCCTACCCGCACCACGGTGGCGCCGGTCATGATGGCCGCCTCCAGGTCCTCGGACATGCCCATGGACAGCGTGTCGATGGCCTGATCCGGCAAGGCGCGGCGCAACGCCTGAAAATGATCGGCCATGGCCTGGAACTGCAAACGGGCTGCCGCCGCATCGGGGCTGGGCAGCGCCATCAGGCCGCGCAGGCGCAAGCGGGGCTGCGCGAGCACGGCGTCGGCCAGGGCCTCGATCTGGGCCGGCGCCACCCCCGACTTGCTGGCCTCGCCGCTGACATTGACCTGGATCAGCACGTTCATGGGCTCCGAGGCATCCCGCTGCTCGCCCAGGCGCTGGGCGATGACGGCCCGGTCCAGGCTGTGCACCCACTGGAAGCGGCTGGCGACCAGTTGGGTCTTGTTGCGCTGAATGGGGCCGATGAAGTGCCATTCCAGCGCCGGCAGGTCCGCCAAAGCCTCGACCTTGGCCGCGCCTTCCTGCACGTAATTCTCGCCGAAGAGCCGCTGCCCGGCCTGGGCGGCCAGGCGGATGCGCGTACTGTCGATCCCCTTGCTCACCGCCAGCAGGCGGATGCCCGCCGGATCGCGGCCGGCGGCGCGGGCCGCGGCCTCGATGCGGGCGCGCACGCGGGCCAAATTGTGGACGATGTCCGCCTCAGCGGGGACCGGCATAGGGGTTCTGCACTCCCGGAATTCGAAATCGGCGGGTGCCGCCATGACTACAAAAAATCATTTATTGACTAATATACACCAATGCCGGGCCAAAACGACTCCGCTGCCCGGCGCAGGGCACGGCCCCGCTGGCGGACATAAAGACAAAAAATCCCTACCGGGTGGTGAAAGGAAGCACATGGACATTACGGAACTGCTGACCTTCGCGGTCAAGAACAAAGCGTCGGATACCCACCTGTCGGCGGGCCTGCCGCCCATGGTGCGCATCAACGGCGAGATCAAGCGGCTCAATGTGGAGCCGCTGGACGCCAAGGCCGTGCACGCCATGATCTACGACATCATGGGCGACAAGCAGCGCAAGGTCTTCGAGGAGAACCTGGAAATCGACTTCTCCATCGATCTCGGCGGCGTCGCGCGCTTTCGCGTCAACGCCTTCAACCAGGACCGCGGCCCCGCGGCGGCCTTCCGCACCATTCCCTCTGAGGTGCTGAGCCTGGAGGACCTGAACGCCCCGCCGATCTTCAAGCAGATCATCGACGTGCCGCGCGGCCTGATCCTGGTCACCGGCCCGACCGGCTCCGGCAAGTCCACCACCCTGGCGGCCATGATCAATCATGTCAACGAGAACCGGCACGAACACATCCTCACCATCGAGGACCCCATCGAATTCGTGCACCAGTCCAAGAAGTGCCTGATCAACCAGCGCGAAGTGGGGCCGCAGACCCACTCCTTCGCCAATGCCCTGCGCTCGGCCCTGCGCGAGGACCCGGACATCATCCTGGTGGGCGAAATGCGCGACCTGGAGACCATCCGCCTGGCCCTGACCGCCGCGGAAACCGGCCACCTGGTCTTCGGCACCCTGCATACCAGCTCCGCGCCCAAGACCATCGACCGCATCATCGACGTGTTCCCGGCGGCCGAAAAGGACATGGTGCGCGCCATGCTGTCCGAGTCCCTGCGGGCGGTGATCTCGCAGACCCTGCTCAAGACCGCCGACGGCCAGGGCCGGGTGGCGGCCCACGAGATCATGATCGGCACGCCGGCCATCCGCAATCTCATCCGCGAGGCCAAAGTCGCGCAAATGGTCTCGGTCATCCAGACCGGCCAGTCCGTCGGCATGCAGACCCTGGACCAGAACCTGCTCGACCTCGTGAAGGCGCGGCGGGTGCGCGCGGAGGATGCCATGCGCAAGGCCCAGAACAAGGACCTCTTCGCCAATGTCGGCGCCATGTAACCAGCCTGCAAGGGAGCTTTCCCCGTGAGTTTTAGAGATCTGCTCGTGCTGATGAATCAGCGCAACGCCTCCGACTTGTACCTGACCGTCGGCGCGCCGCCGACTTTCAAGGTGGACGGCAAGAGCGTGCCGGTCGGCAGCGCACCGCTCAAGCCCATGGAAACGGTGGCGCTGGCCCGCGAAATGATGAGCGAGGAGCAACTGAACGAATTCGAGAGCCTGAAGGAGCTGAACATGGCCCTGAGCGTGCCCCAGGTGGGCCGCTTCCGCGTCAATGCCTTCTATCAGCGCAACGAAGTGGGCATGGTGCTGCGCGCCATCAAGACCGAAATCCCGGATCTCGAAGCCCTGCGCCTGCCGCCCATCCTCAAGGATCTGGCCATGACCCCGCGCGGCCTGGTGCTCTTCGTCGGCGCGACGGGCTCCGGCAAGTCCACCTCGCTGGCGGCCATGATCGGCTATCGCAACCGCAACGCCGGCGGGCACATCCTCACCATCGAGGACCCCATCGAATTCATTCACAAGCACGAGAAGTCCATCGTTAATCAGCGCGAGGTGGGCATCGACACCAAGTCCTACGAGGAGGCCCTGAAAAACGCCCTGCGCCAAGCCCCGGACGTGATCCTCATCGGCGAAATCCGCTCGCGCGAGACCATGGATCACGCCGTCGCCTTCGCCGAAACCGGCCACCTGTGCCTGTCCACCCTGCACGCCAACAACGCCAACCAGGCCCTGGATCGCATCATCAACTTCTTCCCCGAGGACCGGCGCCACCAACTGCTCATGGACCTGTCCCTGAACCTGAAAGCGGTGGTATCCCAGCGGCTGGTCCCCAGGAAGTCGGGCCAGGGCCGGCGGGCCGCCATCGAGATCCTCATCAACACCCCCACCGTGGCCGACCTGATCTACAAGGGCGAGGTGGGCAGCATCAAGGAAGTGATGGCCAAGTCCACCGAACTGGGCATGCAGACCTTCGACCAATCCCTGCTGCAGCTCTACATGGAAGACGAGATCAGCTACGAGGACGCCCTGCACAACGCCGACTCCATGAACGACCTGCGCCTGGCGATCAAGCTGGAATGCATGCGCCAGGGCCGCCCGGAACCCAGGAACGGCGATGCGGCCCAGAGCGGCGGGCTGCGGGTGGAGGAGTAAGGCCGGGCTGGGCGCGAGGCGCGCCGGGCCCGGCGTGCCATCGCCCTGACCAAAGGGCTGGCCCGCGATCTGGTGCTACGGTCCATCCCGCGCCCGCTTTGCTCTGGCGAAGCGGGCCGGTTACCCAGGAGCGCCCTCCCCCTTGGCTTGACGAAGCCCACGCTCCCCATGTTTAATATGCCCCTCTTGCCCAGGTAGCTCAGTCGGTAGAGCAGAGGACTGAAAATCCTCGTGTCGGCGGTTCGATTCCGTCCCTGGGCACCATGACGCCATGGCCCGGACGATTTCTCGTCCGGGCCATTTTGTTTTCCGCTGGCGGCGGCTCCCGCCTCAGCCGCGCCGCACGCGGCGGCGCAGCCAGTGGTAGAGCAGCGCGCCGAGGAGCAGGCTGGGCAGGGTCGGGTCGAAGGCGCTGCCGGCGCCCAGGGTGCAGCCGCCGTTGTCGTCGGTGCTCGAGGCCGGCGGCGGTGTCGGAGTGGGGCTGGGCGTGGTGCCGCTGTCGGTGAACTTGCTGACGAAGGCGTCCGACTGTCCCCGGAGCGTGGTTTGGAAGGCGCCGACCACCGGGAAGTTGCCGGACCCGGTCTCGCCGGCCACATAGACGCTGCGGCTGCCGTCCACCGCCAGGCCGAGCGCCTGATCATCGTCGCTCCCGCCCAGGTAGGTGGAATACAGCAGTCCGGTGCCGGTGGGGTTGAGCTTGCTCACGAAGGCATCCGCACGACCGCCCAGGGTGCCCTGGGTGGCGCTGAGCAGCGGGAAGTTGGCGGAATCGGTGGCGCCGACCAGGTAGACGCCACTGTCATCCGCCGCCACCCGGGTGGCGGCATCGTTGCCGGCGCCGCCCAGAAAGGTGCTGAACGCAAGCGTGTTGCCGGCCGGGCTCAGCTTGAGCGCGAAGGCGTCGATGAAGCCGGCCGAACTGGCCTGGAAGACGCCGGCGGTGACCGGGAAGTCCGGCGAATTGGTGCTGCCGGTGACGTAGGCGTTGCCTTGGGCGTCCACGGCGATGCCGCTGCCGAAATCGGCCAGGGCGCCGCCCAGGTAAGTGGCGTAGAGCAGCGCCTGGCCCGCCGGATTCAGCTTGGCGGCGAAGGCGTCCTGAGTGCCGTGGAAGGTGTTTTGCCCGGTGACCGGATTGAGCACGGCCAGGTTGGTGGAGTTGGTGTTGCCGGTGAGATAGGCGTTGCCCGCTCCGTCCACCGCCAGGCCGAGCGCCCGGTCGTCGCCGCTGCCGCCGTAATAGGTGGCGTTCAGCTTGGCGCCAGCCGGCGAGTAGCGGGCCAGGAAGGCATCCGTGCCGCCGCCCGAGGCGGCCTGGAAAGCCCCCGGCATCGCCGGGAAGTCGGCGGACTGGGTGAAGCCGGCCACGTAGACGTTGCCGCCGGCGTCGCGCCCGAGGCCGCTCGCCTGGTCGTCGGCGCTGCCGCCGAGATAGGTGGAAAAGACCAAGCCGGTGCCGCTGGCGTTCAGCTGCGCCACGAAAGCGTCGGCCTGGCCGCCCAGGGTGCTCTGCGCGGCGTTGACGGCGGGGAAGTTGGTGGAGCGCGTGGCGCCGGCGACGAAGACGTTGCCCTGGCTGTCCACAGCCAGGTCGTTGGCCTCGTCGTTGAGGGCGCCGCCCAGATAGGTGGACCACTGCAGCTGGCCGGCGCTGTTGAACTTGGCCACCACGGCGTCGCGGGAGATGCCGGGCGCCGCCAGGCCGGTGTTGGCGGCCAGCGGGAAATCGCTGGAGAAGGTGTAGCCGGCCACGTAGATGTTGCCGCTGCCGTCCACCGCCACGCCGTTGGCCTGATCCTGGCCGCTGCCGCCGAGATAGGTGGAGTAGCTCAGCACCGGGTCGATGACGAGCGGCTTGCCTGCGTCATAGCGCGCCACCTGGAATCCGACCTGCTGCCCGCCGCGCAGGACATAGCGGCCGGCCACCGGCTTGCGCGCGCCCCGCTCGATCTGGTACACGAGCGGCTTGCGCTGCACCAGCTCGCCGTGGCGGGTCTTCAGGATCAGATCGCCGCCGGGCGTCACGCGGACCTCCCGGGCGCCGCTGAAGTCCAGGCGGATCTGCCGCGGATCGGCGCCCGGCGCCACGACGAAGTCGTATTCGAGCTGCCGCTGATTGCCGTAGAAGACCAGATCGACGCCCGGATACACGTTGTCGTAGTGCACCCGGGCGTACTGCTCCACCCGGCTACGCCAGCGGCGCTTGTCCTGACCGATCAGGTAATTGCCCTGGCTGGACAAGCGCTCCAGCCCGTCGACTTTGGGCGTGGCGCCGGCACCGGCAAAGCGCATGCGCAACACGTCGGCGGATGCGCCTTGCCCCGCCGGCGCCGGCAAGGCCATCACGGCCTCGTCCCGGGTCAGCCACAGCGCGTAGCCGGTGCCCCGGGCCAGGAACTGCACCCGCCGGTCCGTCTGGCCGCGGTTGGCTTCGAAGCGCAGGGGCGCGGCGGCCAGGGATTGCTGGAGGATGGCGCGATCCGGGCGGGCAGCGCCAGCCGGCTCCTGGGCGGGATGCGGCAAGGCAGCGGGCGCCGCGGCAAATCCCGCGGTCGGCGCCGCGCACAACAAGGCGAACAGGAAGCGTTTCATGACCCCTCCTCGCGGACAGCTCCGCACGACTTGGCAGATCTCCCTGGCGATGCCGCTTGTTGTAGCAGCATAAATTAGCCCCGGCCGTAGGCACGGGACAGGGACTTTCGGCCAGTCTGCGCGCCCCCATCTTTCCGGCCCGGCAAAATTTACTATATTCTCCTACTTGAGCCGGAGTTCGAGCGGCACGAGGGAAAGCACATGGCAGCGCGTCTGAAGAAAATCCGCCTGGGCGACTTGCTGGTCCAAAACGGCGTCATCAGCCCCATCCAGCTGGAACAGGCCCTGGCCCTGCAAAAAACGAGCGGCCACAAGCTGGGCCGGGTGCTGGTGGAAAGCGGCCTGATGCCGGAGCAGTCCCTGCTCAATTTCCTGGCCACCCAGCTCAACATCCCCCACATCGACCTGACCCAGTTCCGGGTGGAGGCCGCCCTGGTCAACCGCCTGCCGGAGACCTTCGCCCGCCGCTTCCGCGCCATCCCGCTCAAGGACCAGGGCGGCAGCATCCTGGTCGGCATCAGCGACCCCACCGACATCTACGCCTTGGACGAACTGTCGCGCCTGCTGGGCAAGCCGGTGGAGGCGGCGGTAGTCAGCGAGGCGGCCCTGCTGGAACTGTTGCCGCGCTTCTACAAGGGCGTCAGCCAGGCGGCGGGCCTGGCCGAGGAGCTGGTGCAGGAGGTCGCCGCCCGCAGTCCCGATGAGCTGCTCACCGAGACCAGCGCCGAAGACGCGCCGGTGGTGCGCTTCCTCAACGCCCTCCTGAAGGACGCGGTGCGCATGGGCGCCTCGGACGTGCACCTCGAGCCGGATGCCAAGCTGCTGCGCGTCCGCTTCCGCGTCGACGGCGTGCTGCACGAGCAGGTCACCGGCGAGGCCCGCATCGCCGCCGCCGTCACCTCCAAGCTCAAGCTGATGGCCAACCTGGACATCGCCGAGCGCCGCCTGCCCCAGGACGGCCGCTTCAATCTGACGGTCGAGGGCCGGGCCTTCGACATCCGCATGTCCACCCTGCCCATCCGCTTCGGCGAGTCCATCGTCCTGCGCCTGCTGGACCAGTCCAGCGTGCGCCTGCGCTTTCAGCAGCTCGGCATGGACGACGCCGTGGAGGCCAGCCTGCGCGGCATGGTCTACCAGCCTCACGGCCTGATCCTGGTCACCGGCCCGACCGGTTCGGGCAAGACCACCACCCTCTACGCGGCGTTGAATGAAATCAACTCGGTGGAAAAGAAGATCATCACCGTGGAGGATCCGGTGGAGTACCAGCTGGATCTCGTCAACCAGGTGCAGGTCAATCCGCGCATCGGCCTCGACTTCGCCCGCGTGCTGCGCTCCGTGCTGCGCCAGGACCCCGACGTGGTCATGCTCGGCGAGATCCGCGACCAGGAAACGGCGCAGATCGCCATGCGCGCCGCCCTGACCGGCCACCTGGTGCTGTCCACCCTGCACACCAACGACGCCGCCAGCAGCCTCACGCGTCTGCTCGACCTCGGCGTCGAGCCCTTCGTGGTCAGCTCCAGCGCCCTGGGCGTCATGGCCCAGCGCCTGGTGCGCAGGATCTGCGACAAGTGCAAGACCGAGGACGCCGCGGTGCCCGAGCTGCTGCGCGCCCGCTTCGCCCGCCAGCTCGGCGTCGACGTGCACGATCTGCGCTTCCACAAGGGGCGCGGCTGCCTGGCCTGCAACAACACCGGCTACAAGGGCCGCCAAGCCATCCACGAGCTCATCCAGGTGGATGCCGCGGTGCGCGCCGCCATCGAGTCCGGCGAAACCCAGGCCATCCTTGACGCCGCCCGCGAGCAACCCCAATTCCAGCCCCTGCGCATCATGGCCCTGCGCCTGGCGGCGGCGGGCGTGACGACGCTGGAGGAAGTGGCGCGGGTCACGGCGGAGGGGACGGAGTAGCGCCGAAGCGCCGGGACGACTCCCTGGCGAAGCAGGTTTCTGCCTCGAACAGCGCGGCGACACATCAAACGGCATACGGATTCATGACCCAATTCCTCTACAAAGCCCGCACCCCCCGCGGCGAGCTGCTGAGCGGCCAAGTCGAGGCCAGCGGGCCGGCGGCGGTGGCCGCCTTCCTCGGCAACAACAGCCTGATTCCCATCGAGATCCGGGAGGCGCCGCCGCCCAGCACCCTGCAGCTCTGGTGGCAGCGCCTGCGCCTGCGCCGGGTGGCGCGCAAGGACATCATCATGTTCGCCCGGCAGCTGTACTCGCTCCTGCACGCGGGCGTGCCGCTGCTGTCCGCCATCGACAGCCTGCGCCAGACCTACGGCAGCGATAACCGCCTGGGCCTGATCCTGAATGAAGTGCGCAGCGATCTGGATGCCGGCCGCTCCCTGTCCGCCGCCCTGGCCCGCCATCCGGAGGCCTTCAGCGAACTCTTCGTCAGCCTGGTGGAGGTGGGCGAGAACACCGGCAACCTGGACGCCACCCTGCTCGCCCTGGCCGGCTATCTGGAGCGGGACGAGGACACGGCCAGCCGGGTGCGCCGTGCCCTGCGCTACCCGAGCTTCGTGCTGCTCGCCCTGGCCGTGGCGCTGGCCATCCTGAACTACTTCGTCATCCCGCAGTTCGCCAGGCTCTTCAAGAGCGCCCACGTGGAGCTCCCCGTCTTCACCCGGGTGCTCATCGCCGTCAGCGACTTCAGCGTCCATTACTGGTGGATGGTCCTGCTGGCCGGCGCCGGCCTGTGGTTCGGCGCCAGAGCCTTCCTGAACACGGAACGCGGGCGCCTGCGCTGGGACCGGCACAAGCTGCGCGCCCCCGTCTTCGGTTCCATCATCCTCAAAAGCGCCATGGCCCGCTTCGCCCGCACCCTGCAGCTCACCGGCCGCGCCGGCGTGCCCATCCTGCGCGGCATCGAGCTCATCGCCAAGGCCACCGACAATCGTTTCATCGCCGAGCGCCTGCAGGGCATGAAGATTGGCGTCGAACGCGGCGAATCCCTGACCCGCACCGCCCAGGCCACCCACCTCTTCCCGCCCCTGGTGCTGCAGATGATCGCCGTGGGCGAGGAGTCCGGCAGCATCGACGAGCTCATGGGCGAGGTGGCCGATTTCTACGAGCGGGAGACCGGCTACGAAATCGACGCCCTCTCGGCCCGCATCGAGCCGATCATGCTGGTGATCATGGGCGTGCTGGTGCTGGTGCTCGCCTTGGGCGTCTTCCTGCCCATGTGGGACATGGCCAGGGTGGTGCATTGAGCGCCAGGCCCAAGCCCGGGGCGGCGCGCCGGAGGCGGCCGCGGAACACGATCCCGGTCATCCATGCGGACGATCCTGCCAGCCGCGCTTCCATCGCATCCGCTCCAGCCCGGGGATTCACCCTCATCGAACTCCTGATCGCCATAGCCTGCGTCGGCCTGCTGGCGGCCGCGGCCCTGCCGCGTTTCGCGGACCTTCGCAAGGAGGCGCGCGTCGCCAAGCTGAACAGCGCCTTGGCCGCCGCCAAGGCCGCTGCCGGCTTGGCTCACCTCAAGGCCCTGAGTGCGGGTGGCGTGCCGGCCAGCGTCAACATGGAGGGCGTTGCCGTCACGCTGGCCCATCTCTATCCGACCGCCAATGCCCGCGGCATCGTGGCGACCGCCCGCATCAACACCGCCGAGGGCTTCACCACAGCGGGCGGGGGCAGCGGAGCGGGCGCCACGATCAGCATCCGCGTGACGGGAGGCAGCAATCCGGCCAACTGCCGCTTCACCTACCGGGCCCCTGCCGCCAGCGGCCAAGCACCTGTCTACGGCTCGCCGGTAATCACGGGTTGCTGACGCGCGAGCGGACCGGCGGCTGAAAAAATTGCGCGCATCCCTTGCGGCTGTGTCGGGGCCCGACTATGCTACTTTCGTCGGATGCTGCGCAGCCCCGGCTCTGGGGTCGGCATGCAAGTTGCTCATAACCAACAAATTTTCAAGAACAGCCAATAAAGCGTCACTTATCACAAAGGAGATGCACCGTGTCCATGCAGGCCAAAGAGCAGGGTTTCACCCTGATCGAACTGATCGTCGTCATCACCATCCTCGGCATCCTGGCCGCCTTTGCCGTACCCCGTTTCGTGGGCCTGCAGACCGAGGCGCGCGTCGCCTCGCTGAACGGCTTGGCGGGCAGCCTGCGCTCCGCCTCCGCCATGGTGCACGCCAAGGCGCTGGTCAACCCCACCGCCACCACCGTCAGCGTCGAAGGCGGCTCCGTCACCCTGACGGCCGCGAGCGGCTATGCCACCGCCGGGACCATCAGCCAAGCGCTGCAGGATCTGAGCGGCTTCACGGCCAACGTCTCCAGCAATACGGTGACCTTCGCGTCCGATTCCACCACCGGCACTTGCAACGTCACCTACAGCACGGCGACGACCCCGCCGGCTGTCGCCGTCAACAGCAGCGGCTGCTGACAAGTGGTCCCGCGGGGTGGGCAGGGCCCACCCCGCTGCTTCACCCATTGCCCGACCGCACCTTCCCCATGTTCCATCCCAGCACGGGACAAAGCCCGGGCTTCACCCTGGTGGAACTGATCACCGTGATCGCGCTCCTGGGCATCCTCGCCGCCTTCGCCCTCCCCCGCTTCTTCGGTGCCGGCACCTTCGCCGAGCGCAGCGCCCAAAGCGAGCTCATCGCCGCCGCCCGCCATGCCCAGCAGCTGGCCATGCTCAAGGGGACTGGACATGCGGTGCAATTGGAAGTGCAGAGCAGCCGTTACGGCATCCGCATGGACGGCAACTGGCTCACCCGGCCGGGCACCAATGAGCGCTATCCGGTCGATTTTCCGAACGGCGTCAGCGCCAGCAGCCTGTCCGTCAACTTTTTGACGATCGGCGATGCGATGGTGGCGGGGGTGAATCAGTCCGCCGCCGTCACGCTGACCGGCCGCGACGAGCAGCGCCGCGTCTGCATCGAGAGAACCGGCTATGCCCATGCCTGCTGACGCACTGCGCGCCGAGGCGGGCTTCACGCTCATCGAGCTCGTTGTTTTCATCGCCGTGATCGGCATCGCCATCGGCGGCGTGCTGCTCGCGGTGAACCAGGCCAGCAGCCGCTCCGCCGACCCGCTGATCCAGATCCGCGCCGCCGAACTCGGGCAGGCGTATCTGGACGAAATCCTGCCCAAGAAGTACGACCAGCACACCGGCAACGACGGCCAGACGCCCCGTTGCGGCTCCAGCGACCCCGGCAGCCAGCCCTGCTCCGCCACCCTCGGCCCGGAAAGCGGGGAAACCCGCGCCCGCTATGACGACGTGGATGACTACAACGGCCTGTCGGATGACCCGCCCCTGGATGCCGAGGGCAATGCCCGCCCCGGCTATGCCGGCTACCGCGCCGACGTGAGCGTGGCCTACGCGGGCAGCGAGCTGCCAAACCTCGGCAACGGTGACGCCAAGCGCATCACCGTGACCATCACCACGCCGCAGGGCGAATCCTTCGCCTTCGCGGCGTACCGGACGAACTTCTAGGAACGGGCATGACGCGGCCGCCCTCATCCAGGCCAGGATCGCCGCGCGGCAATGCGCAGCCGGCCGGCTTCACCCTGATCGAAGCGATCATCGCCATCGTCATCCTCGGCATCCTGGCCGCGGGCACCAGCGCCTTCATCGTGCACGGGGTGGAGGGCTACACGGACACGGCGCGGCGGGATCAGCTGGCGTCCATGGGCCGGCTCGCGGTGGAACGCATCAGCCGCGAGCTGCGCAACGCCCTGCCCAACAGCGTGCGGGTGAGCGGCAACTGCATCGAGTTCATGCCGCTGGCCACCGGCGCCCGCTATCAGGCGAACGCCGGCAGCTACGCCACCGGGGAAAGCATGCTGCCGCTGCCGGTCAGCGGCTTTACCGCGGCGGCGAGCAGCTTCGACGCCTTCGACCTGAGCTTCACGCCGGGCAGCGGCGCTTATTACGTGATCGTCTATCCCGTGGGCCCGGGCGTGGCCGGCGTCGGCAACGGCGATCCCTACGCGGGCGCGAATCCAGGCGCGCGCGCGGCGCTCGCCGGCACCACCGGCGCCGGCCGCCCGGCCAACGTCACCCGGGTCGAGCTGAGCGGCACATTCCAGTTCGCCCGCCAGTCCCCGGCTCAGCGCTTCTTCATCGCGCAGGACCCGGTGAGCTTCTGCGTGCTGGGCAATGGGGAGCTGCGGCGCTACAGCGGCTACGGCATCCAGGCCACCCAACCCAGCCCGCCCGCCGGCGGCGACCTGCTGGCCGAAAGCGTGCAACTGAGCGATGGCGGCAATCCGGTGACGCCTTTCCGCTACACGCCGGGCAGCCTGAACCGCAATGGCCTGGCGGCCCTGGACCTGCGCTTCATGCAGGGCGGCGAGTGGATACGGCTGCGGCACGAAGTGCAGATCCGGAACACCCCTTGATGGTGGCCCATGACAAAGCATAAGTCCTGCCATGTCGATGCACGCCCGGTTCAGCATGTGGACCACAGTCGTCCATCGGCCCCTTCGCGCGAAAGCGGCTTCTCGCTGCCGGTCGCCATCTTCATTCTCGTGGTGCTGGCCCTGCTGGGCGCGGCCATGACCCGGCTCATCGCCACCGGCAGCCAGTCGGTGGCTTACGAGGTCTTGTCCACCCGAGCCTTCTACGCCGCCGAAAGCGGGGCGCAGTGGGGCATGAGCCGGCTCTTTCCGCCGAATGGCGGGGGCGGCAGCTGCGCGGCGGCGGGCGGCACCCTGAGCTTCAATCAGGCGGGCCTCGGCGGCTGCAGCGCCACGGTGAGCTGTCTCGGCCCCGCGGCGGTGACGGCCAGCGGCGGCAGCTCGCAGAAGCATTTCAGGCTCATCAGCACGGGCACCTGCGGCACCGGCGCCGACAGCGCCACCCGCAAGATCGAAGTCGGAGCGGTGGCGCCATGAGCAGGGGCCGCGCCTTCGCATACGGCTGCCTGGTGCTGCTGGCACTGCTCGGCGCTTCCGCCGCCCGGGCGGACATCGTTCTCCAGGGCTATCAGCACATCGGCGATACGGCCTCGGCAGCCTATACCCCGCGCGACCCGGTGCAGCGCAGCGAGATGCGCGCCTATCCGAGTCGTTTCCATTTGAGCGGCAACGCCCGCATCACGGCCGTGCGCCTGGAGAATCTGGTGCGGGAGCGCAGCAGCGAAAGCGCCAAGCTCTGGGTCTACATCGACGGCACCCTGAGAGGTATGATCGAGGGCAACACCAGCGTCATTCCGCTGTACGCTCCCTTGAATCTCGACGCGGGCATCCACACCATCGCCGTGGACGGCGCCTGCCTGAGCAGGGAAAACAAGCCGGAAGACTGCAAGAACGGCGGCCAGCAAAGCGAGAACGACATCGGCTTTTCCGCCATCACGCTCGTCAGCCCGGACAACAGCACGAGCATCAACCTGAACCAGCGCCGGCACGTGGGCGACAGCGACGACGACAGCGATTGGTACCACGACCACGACGCTGCCAACCAGTCGTGGTATCCCGATGCCACCGAGGGCAACACCCTGTCGATTCCCTTTACCCTGCAGCAGAGCGCCACGCTGGACCAGATCCAGTTTTACGGCGTCCGTGATGTGGACTACGAGAGGTGCATTCTCTTTTTCTGCTGGGGACCCGTGTCAGCGGATGTGTTCGTCGACGGCATCCGGATCGGCAAGCTGGCCGATGGAAACATCACGTTCACGACGAATATCGCACTCGCGCCTGGCACGCACACCTTGGCGGTGGCATCCAACGCGATTTCTTCATCCGACAACGACGACGTCTCCTGGGACGACCTCATCCTGACTTTTACGCCAAATGCGACACCGCCGCTCACGCCCGGTGCTTTCAACGCCTTCGAAGACAGCCTGCCCGGCAATGCGATCACCGGCGACATCGGCACCCAGATCGCCGGCCTGGGCTTTCCCTTGCGCCTGGTTGCGCTGAACATCGCCAAAACTGGACTCAATACCGCCTTCAGCGGCGATGTGAAGGTGGAAATCCTGGGCAGCAACACCGCTCCGCCCCTGGATGCCAACAACTGTCCCATCGGCGCCACTCTTCTGTATGACACCACCGCCACCTTTCCCACCGGCCGCGGTTACGTGACAGCCAGTTTTCCCGCCGTTCCGGAAGCCTGGCGCCATGCCAGGGTCCGCATCAGCTACCCGGCGACGGGCACGCCGACGCTGGTATCCTGCTCCGGCGACGACTTCGCCATCCGCCCAGACCACTTTGCCGTGACAGCCATGCACCAGGACTGGGAAAATGCAGGCAACGCCGAGAGCCTGAACAGCACGGCCACTTCCGGCCTGCCCAAGCACAAGGCCGGGCGGCCTTTCGCCCTTTTCGCGGAAGCCCGCAATGCGCTCGACGGCAAAACCGCGAACTATGCCGGCTCCACGCCCTTGGTGAATGCAAGCAACATCAGCCTGCTCACGCCCGCGGGCGGCGTGCTGGGTGCTTTCGACGCCGGCAACTGGACCACCGTGACCGGCGTGGCGCAAACACTCAACGCCACTTACAGCGACGTGGGCGCGATTCGCCTGGCCGTCGGCGCCATCACGGACAGCACCTTTGCCCAGACCGACGCCAACGACACCAACCCCGTGAGCGATGCGGCCAGACGCACCATTTTCTCGGCGAATCCGCTCGACATCGGCCGCTTCGTCCCCGACCACTTCGCCATCAGCGCCGGCAGCATCCAGAACCGCACCGACGCCGCCACCCTCGCCGGTTGCGCCAACCCTTTCAGCTATCTCGACGAGCAATTCGACGCGCTGTTCACCATCACCGCGCAGAACGCCGGCAACGGCACCACGCAAAACTACGCGGGCGCCCTGGCGCACCTGCCCTTCGCCGTGGACAACGGCAACCCGGCCGACGGCGAATGGGGCTTCGGCACCAGCAGCGCCGCCCTGGCCAGCCGGGTCAAGCACCTCGGCATCCAGGGTACGTTCAGCGGCGGCGTGGCCGCTGTCCGCAGCAGTCTGCGCATGCTGCGCGCCGGCAGCGCGCCCGGCTACACGCCCGATGGCCCCTTTCCCAACACCCCGATCACGGCCAACCCGCTGGATATGGATGGCGTCGGCGTGGCGGCGGTGACATCGATCGCCAGCACCAATCTCTACTTCGGCCGCCTGGCCGCCGACAACGCCTACGGTTCGGAGCTCGCGCCCCTGCCCATGTGGGCGCGCACCCAGTACTGGGACAGCGCCAGCAACGCCTGGCGGGACATGGCCGGCGACACCTGCACCCTGTTTGCCATCGCGCCGCCTGCGGAAACCGCGCTCGGCCAAAGCAGCGCCAACGACGGCCGCGGCTATTGGAGCAGTCTCGACTACAGCAGCGGCAACGGCCGGCTCCATCCGCCCGGCGGCTGGCTGCTCTGGTACACCGGCGCCGGCCCGGGCGGCACCTTCCCGATTGCCTTCGCCGGCCACAGCTATCTGCTCGGCCAGCCGGGCATCGCCTCCTTCGGCCGCTTTCAGGGCAACAAGCGCGTCATTTATTGGCGGGAAGTCTTCAACTAGTCTATTCTTAGTGAGGTCCGGCTTTGGTCGGATCTCGGCAGCACGTGGGTTTGAGCGATTCCGGCGATGAACTTGGATTTTTTGAAGATTGATCTGCGCAGACTGCTGCGCAAGCCCATGGGCGGATCGCTGCTGGCCTTGGACCTGCGTCCAACCCAGATGTGCCTGTGCCAAGTGGACAAGCAGGGCCGGCCCGTGCTGCTGGAGCGCCTGCCGCTCAGCAAGGACCAGCAGGTCTCCCGCGAAGCGCTGGCGGCGCTGCTGGACCGCGTGGTGCGGGAACGCCATCTGGCCGGCACTCCCTGCGTGATGGTGCTGCATCGTCCGGACTACGCCCTCCTCCTCACCGAGGCGCCCCAGGTGCCGGAAGCCGAGATCCAGTCAGCACTGCGTTGGAAAATCGGCGATCTCATCGACTTCCCCGTGAACGAGGCCATCCTGGACTACTTCGAGCTGCCGCCCCTGCAGGCCGGCGAGGCGCGCCAGCTCTACGTGGTCGCGGCCCGCGAGAGCGTCATCCAGGAGCGGGTGGATCTGCTGCGCGGCGCGGGCCTGGAGCCGGCCTACATCGACATCGCCGAAAAAGCGCAGCGCAACCTGGCCGCGCGCCTGCCGGAAGACGAGCAGGGCGTGGCCGTGGTGGAGATCGGCGAAACGGAATCCCTGCTAACCATCACCCGCCGGGGTGATTTGCTCTTCAGCCGCACCCTGCCCTTCGGTCTGGATACGGCGCTGGAGCAGGTGATGCAGCAGACGGAGCTGTCCGCCGACATGGCGCGCAGCTACCTGGCGGGCCAGGGCCTGCTGGACGACAACAGCGAAGATCCGCCCGCCGCCCAGCTCGCCCTGCGCTTCGCCACGGAACGCCTGGCCTTGGAGCTGCAGCGCTCCCTCGACTACTACGACAGTCGCTTCCGGCGCGGTGCAGTGCGCAATCTCTACCTGATTTTCGACGGGCTCTACGTCCCCGGTCTGGCGGCCTATCTGGGCACGCTCACCGGCACCGTGTGCCGGGACTTCCCGGCCGTCGAAAGGCCTGCGCACGGCGCCACCCCATCCGGCTGCCTGCTGAGCTACGGCGCCGCGTTGCGGGAGCTGCTGGCATGAGCGAGGTCATCGTCCTGCGCCCGCTGGCCGGGCTGAAGCTGCGCCAGCACATCAATCTCTACACCGACAACTTCGTTCCCAAGCCGGTCATCTTCTCGGCTCGCTTCATGCTGCTCTATGCCGTGGGATTGATCCTGGTGCTGAGCGTCTTCGTCGTGCTGCTGAAGCGCACCGAGGCCCGCACCCAGACAGTCCTGCTGCGGGCGCAGACCTCCCTGGCCCAGGACAAGGCGCAGCTCACCGCCCTGGAGGCGCGCATGGGCGCCGGCCGGCGCGCCAGCCTGGAAGCGGAGATCGCCCGCCTGGAAGGACAGGTCCAGGACCGCCGCGCCATCCTGCAGCTGCTGGACACCCGCCTCCAGCGGGATCAGGTCAGCCCAGCCCGCACCTTGGCCGCCCTGGCGGGCGCCCACCGCCAGGGGATCTGGCTGACGCGCATCCACACGGCCCGCGGCGTGCAGGAAATCATCCTGGAGGGCGGCGCCCTGTCGGCGGATCGACTGCCGGGCTACATCGAGGCGCTGAATGCCCAATCCCCCTTCCGGCAGGCCCGCTTCCGCGCCTTCAGCGCCAACGAACCGGCGGTTCCCGCCGCAGATGGCGGACCAATGCCGGGCGTCGGCCCGTCCTATCTGCATTTCCGCCTGGCCAGCGGCGTGGCCGCGGAGCAGCCGGCGCCACAGATGCCGTCCGCAGGCACGGGTAGCCGCCCATGAAGCAGTTGCGGGCCCTGGAAGCCTTCCTGAACGGCGCCTCCGAGCGCGAACGCCTGCTCATCCTGGCGGCGTTGACCGCGGCCCTGCTGCTGGGCGGCTATCACTTCGCCATCGACCCCATCCAGCGGCACATCAAGCAGCTCGGTGCCCAAGTCCAGGAGACCCAGGCGCAACAGGCGCTGGTCGCCGCGGAAATGCAGGCCCTCTTGAGCAACGACCCGGACGACCAGCGCTCGCCCCTGCGCCAGCGCCTGGAGCACGCCCGCGCGGCGCTGGCCGACGTCAACGCCCAATTGCAGGCCAGCGGCAAGCAGTTCCTGGACGACCGGGAGCTGGCGCGCTGGCTGGCGCAACTGCTGGAAACGCGCAAGGACATCCGGGTGATCGGCATCGACAGCCTGCCCGCCGAGCAGGTCTACCCCGCCCCCCAAGGCAATGCCGCGACGCCGAGCGGCCCCGCCCTGTACCGCAAGGGCGTGGAGCTGCGTTTCCTCGGCAACTATGCCGCGGCCTACCGCTATTTCCAGCGCCTGGAGCAATCTCCCTGGCCGCTGGAGTGGGGCAGCCTGGATTATCAGTCGAAGGCCTACCCCCAGGGCGAAGTCCGGGTGGTGGCCTACACCTACATCCTGGGGCCGGACGTGGCGGCCGGGGCCGGCGTTGCGCAATCGCCGGGCGACGGCGGGGCTGCGCTGGGCACGCTGGACCGCAGGCTCGACCCCGGCTTCGCCAGCGCCCGCCGTGATGCGGCCGGGGCACCGATCCAGGTGGCGGGGGCACCATGAGAAACTGGCTCGTCCTGGCGCTGGCCGGGCTCTTTAGCGCGCCCGCCTGGGCCGACACCCTGCCGACCGACCCGACGCGCCCGCCCGCAGCTCGGCCAGCGGTCCCGGCCGCGCAGGCCGTACCCGCCCCACTGCAGCTCAGCAGCACGCTCCTGGGAGGGCAGCGGCCCGTAGCCATCATCAATGGCCGAAGCTACACCGTCGGGGACGCGGTCAATGGCCTGCGCATCCGCGCCGTCGGCCCCGGCTGGGTGCGCCTGCAGGGTCCCAATGACGCCCTGACCCTGCAAGTGCCGGCTTTCCAGTACCGGCCTCAATTGACGCAACACAAGAAGCCCAACAACCGATTGCATTCCGGCGAAGCCCCATGACTCATACCCGCATCCTGCCCGCCTGCCTGGGCGGCCTTACCCTGCTTCTGAGCGGCTGCCAGAGCCTGCCCCAATCCCCGAACCGGGACATGGTGCGCGAGGCGTTGGCTCCCGCCGCGCCCACCCAGTCCGCCGCGCCCGTGCCGGCGGAGGTGGACCGGGCCCTGCTGCCGCCGCTGAGCAGCCTCGCCCCCGCCGCGCCCGCGCCGCGCAAGGGCTTCCCGCGCTTCAACCTGGTGATGCAGGATGCGCCGGCGGAGCAGGTCTTCATGGGGCTGGCCTACGGCACCGACTACAGCATCGTGGTGTCGCCGGAGGTCAAGGGCACATTGACCCTGAACCTGCGCCGGGTGACCCTGCCCGAAGCCCTGGAAAGCATCCGCTCGGCCTACGGCTATGAGTACGAGGTGCAGGGCAAGCGCGTCATCATCAAGCCGGCGCAGCTGGAGACGCGCATCTTTCAGGTCAACTACCTGGACATCAAGCGGCGCGGCATCTCCGACCTGTCGGTGAACGCCAACGACGTCAGCACCAGCCGCCTGAGCACGCCGGGCACCGGCGCCTATCCCGGCGGCATGACGGCCATGCCCACGCCCATCGCCGGGGCGGCACCGGGCACCCTGTCCGGCGCCGCCCTGACCGCCAGCCGCGCCCTGCAAGCCAGCCGCGTCAATACCAGCTCGGAAACGGACTTCTGGAAAGGACTGCGGGACTCGCTGGATGCCGTCGTGGGCAACAAGGACGGGCGGCAGGTCATTCTGAGCCCCCAGTCGGGCGTGGTGGTGGTGCGCGCCATGCCGCAGGAGCTGCGCGACGTGGGCCGGCTGCTGCAGGCCATCCAGGGCAGCATCGAGCGCCAGGTGATCCTGGAAGCCAAGATCCTGGAGGTCCAGCTCAACAAGGGCTTCCAGGCGGGCATCAACTGGAATGCCATGGGCAATATCGGCAACAACGCGATCACCGGCAACCAGGTGGGCGGGCCGGGGCTCTTCGCCGGCAGCGACGGCACCGCCCCCACTGCCAACAACCCCGGCAACATCGGCGGCACCCTGCCGAGCCTGAACAATGTTCAGGCCTTCGGCGGCGTCTTCAACCTGGTGATCAGGAACGGCGCCGACTTCAGCGCCATGATCGAGGCCCTGTCGCGCCAGGGTCAGGTCCACGTGCTGTCGAGCCCGCGCATCGCCACCGTCAACAACCAGAAAGCGGTGATCAAGGTGGGCACGGACCGGCTCTTCGTCACCGACATCGATACCACCTCCACCGCCACCAGCGCCATCGGCAGCACCGTGACCACCCAGCCCACGCCCAAGCTGAGCCCCCTGTTCTCGGGCATCTCGCTGGACGTCACGCCGAGCATCGACAAGGACGGCTTCATCACCCTGCACGTCCACCCGGCCATCACCAACATCACCGAGGCCAACCGCAGCTTCACCATCAACAACGCCAATTACAACCTGCCCCTGGCCGCCTCGGACGTGCGCGAGGTGGACAGCATCGTGCGTGCCCGCAACGGCCAGATCGTGGTGATCGGCGGCCTGATGACCGAAGACCAGCGCGAAAACCTGGCCTATACCCCGTTGCTGGGCGACATTCCCTTCATCGGCGCCGCCTTCCGCCATACCAAGCAGTCGAAGCTCAAGCGCGAACTGGTGATCCTCTTGCGCCCGGTAGTGGTGGACGACGCCAGCGTGTGGGAGGAGGACATCCGCGCCACCCGCGCGCGCTTCGAGGACAGCGATCCCGGCTTCCACCTGGGCGGCTTCCCCAAGACCTTCGGCGTGGCGGGCGAGCGCTGATGTATCTGGAGTTTTACGGCCTGCGGGAATTTCCCTTCGGCCTGACGCCGGACACCGGATTTTTCTTCGCCGACGAGAGCCGGCGCGGGGCGCTGGAGACCCTGCGCTTCGCCCTGGAAACGGGCGAGGGCTTCATCAAGATCAGCGGCGAGGTCGGCACCGGCAAGACCACCCTGTGCCGCTACTTCCTCCAGGACCTCGGCCCCGAGTACATCAGCGCCTACATCCTCAACCCGCAACTGGAGCCGCGGGAGCTGCTGCAAGCCGTGGCGCAGGAACTGTCCCTCAAGCTGGACCAGCGCCTGGGCAGCCACCGCGCCCTGCAAGCCATCAACACGGCCCTGCTCCAGCACGCCGAGGCCGGGCACCGGGTGCTGCTTCTCATCGACGAGGCTCAGGCCCTGCCCACCGAGTCCCTGGAAGCGGTGCGCCTGCTGTCCAACCTGGAAACGGAAAAGCGCAAGCTCCTGCAAATCATCCTCTTCGGCCAGCCGGAACTGGACACCAGGCTGGACCAGCCCGAGATCCGCCAGCTCAAGCAGCGCATCGCCTTCAGCTACGCCCTGCGGCCCATGACCCTGGCCGAGACCGCCGCCTACATCGAGCACCGCCTGCGCCTGGCCGGCTACCGCGGCGGCAACCTGCTGCAGCCCGGCGCCCTCAAGCTGCTCCACCGTGCCAGCCGCGGCATCCCGCGCCTGATCAACCTGTTGAGCCACAAGGCCCTGCTCGCCGCCTACGGGCGCGGCCTGCGCCAGGTGAGCCGCCGCGAGCTGCTGCAGGCCCTGAACGACACGCCCCAGGCCCACGCCGTCGGCTTCTGGCGGCGCCTCACCGCATTCTGAGTGCCCATGAGCCTGATCAACGACGTTCTCAAGGACCTGGACCGCCGCAATGCCCCGCAGGGCGGGCCGCTGCCCGCCGGCCTGCCGCCCCAGGCATCGCTCCCCCGGACTCGTTCCGGCAAGAAATTCGCTCTGGCCGGACTGCTGGCACTGGTCGTCGGCTCGGCCGGCGTGTGGCTCTGGCAGGGATCGAGGCCCACACCCCATCCCATGCCGGCGCCCGCACAGGCGATCCGGTCGCCCACGGCCCAGGCGCCCGTCGCCAGCAATCCCGAGCCGGCACCGGTGCCAATGGACCAAGCGGCGACTGTTACCCCAGTGGCCGCCGACCCGAAACCGGCAAAAGTCGCCCGCACAAGGCCTGCGGCCACGCCTGCCCCACGCCCCCGCCCCTCCGCCGCACAGCCGCACGCCGCTCCCCGGCCGCTGGCGGCCGCGGAAGCCAAGCCGCTGCGGCAGAGCGGGCCGATCCCGGTGGACGTCGAGCGCCCGTCGGAAACTTCCCACGACCGGGCTCGGCAGGCTTACGCCAGCGCCATGGACAAGCTGGCGGTGGATCCGGCGGGCGCCCGCCAGGAACTGGAAAGCGCCCTGGCGCTCGACCCGGACTTTACCAGTGCTCGCAGCCAGCTGGCCCTGTTCCTGTGGCGCGAGGGCCAGGGCGATGACGCCATCCGCCTGCTGCGCCAGGGCCGGCAACTGCAGCCGCAGAACGCCGAGCTGAGCATCCTCCTGGCACGCCTGCTGGCGGAAACCCAGCAGGAACGGGAGGCCCTGCGCATCCTGACGACATTGAGCCCGGCCCCCGCCGCCAACCCCGCCTATCACGGCCTGCTCGGCGCCGTGGCCCGCCAGCAGGGCCAACTGGCGCTGGCGGCCAGCGCCTACGAAAAAGCCCTGCGCCTGGCGCCCGGCAACGTGCAGTGGCAGATGGGCCTGGGCCTGACCCTGGCCGACCTGGATCGCCCCGGTGAGGCCCGGGAACTGCTGCAAGCGGCACTGCACCGCCTGCCCCCCGACAGTGGCGTGGCCGCCTTCCTGCGCCAGCGCCTGGCGCAACTGTCGCAAACCGAAAAATCCGAAGCAGCAGCGCCCCGCTAGCAGCGGGATGTGCCGGGAGAAGCTGTTCGCGGGATGCTGAGCGGGTGCCGGTGAGGACGTGCAGGAGCGAGCTGGCTCGCGATCGACGGGAGCGGCCACCACCGAATCGCGGGCAAGCCCGCTCCTACGGCCGGCGGCAGCACGATCCCAGGGCGGTGATCGGGCGTTCGCCGTGCCGCCCCCTCACCCTGCCCTCTCCCGCAAGGAGAGGGTGCCGGGGCGTGGGCATGGCCTGCCCCAAAGTGCAGATGGTAGGTTGGGCTGAGTGCAGCGAAGCCCAATAGATTTGGGGTTTTTGCCGTTCCACCCCCTTGTCGCGCCGGGGCGGCGGGGAAGCAGCGCACGGCGGTCTGAGCGCAGCGCGTGCCACGCGCGCTCGCCGGCGCGGGGCGGGACTACGGGAGGCGCTTTTGCCGCTCCCGTTGGTCGCTTTCGCTGCGCTCACGAAACTCCCGCAGGTCGTTTTGCCGCTCCCGTTGGTCGCTTTCGCTGCGCTCACGAAACGGGCATTGCCCGTTTCGTGAGGCGCCGCAGGCGCCGACAGCGCAGCGGTAAACTTCGCTGTGCTCGTTTTACCGTTCGTTGCGATCTCTCTCGGCTACGCCTCGCGAAGCTGCGCTTTCTTTGCTTCCTTTGAACGCGCAAAAGAAACCAGGTTGCCGCCGGGCGGCCTCCGGTGTCTAACCCACTCGCGGACGCAGCCCGCTCCTTAGATTAACCCATGTTGGGCTTCGCGGCGCGCAGCCGGCCTACCGGATCGCGGGCAAGCCCGCTCCTACCATCCCGGCAACGCATGGGTCTCCAGGTCAAGACGGATGGGAGACCCGGCTTGCGAAGGCAGTCCATTCCAAACCTGGCTCCAACAAAAAAGCGGGCGCCCGCAAAGCGCCCGCCCTAAGCCAAGAGAACACCGCTACACCTTCCGGTAAATCTCCGCCCCCGCCTGCACGAACTCCACCGCTTTCACCTCCATGCCCTTTTGGAGGGCCTCCTCGGCCGCCACCCCCAGGCTGTCCGCGTAGTCGCGCACGTCCTGGGTGATCTTCATGGAGCAGAAGTGGGGGCCGCACATGGAGCAGAAGTGGGCGACCTTGGCGCCCTCCTGGGGCAGGGTCTCGTCGTGGTAGGCGCGCGCCCGCTCCGGGTCGAGGCCCAGGTTGAACTGATCCTCCCAGCGGAACTCGAAGCGCGCCTTGGACAAGGCGTTGTCGCGGATCTGCGCGCCGGGATGGCCCTTGGCCAGGTCGGCCGCGTGGGCGGCGATCTTGTAAGTGATCACCCCTTCCTTGACGTCATCCTTGTTGGGCAGGCCCAGGTGCTCCTTGGGCGTGACGTAGCACAGCATGGCGCAGCCGAACCAGCCGATCATGGCAGCGCCGATGCCGCTGGTGAAGTGGTCGTAGCCGGGCGCGATGTCGGTGGTGAGCGGCCCCAGGGTGTAGAAGGGCGCCTCGTGGCAGACTTCCAGCTGCTTGGTCATGTTCTCGTGGATCATGTGCATGGGCACGTGGCCGGGGCCTTCGATCATGACCTGCACGTCGTGCTGCCAGGCGATCTTGGTGAGCTCGCCCAGGGTTTCCAGCTCGCCGAACTGGGCCTCGTCGTTGGCATCGGCCACGCTGCCGGGCCGCAAGCCGTCGCCGAGGCTGAAGGACACGTCGTAGGCCTTCATGATCTCGCAGATTTCGGCGAAATGGGTATAGAGGAAATTCTCCTGGTGATGGGCCAGGCACCACTTGGCCATGATGGAGCCGCCGCGCGAAACGATGCCGGTGACGCGCTTGGCGGTCAGCGGCACGTAGCGCAGCAGCACGCCGGCATGGATGGTGAAGTAGTCCACGCCCTGCTCCGCCTGCTCGATCAGCGTGTCGCGGAAGATCTCCCAGGTGAGGTCCTCGGCCTTGCCGCCCACCTTTTCCAGCGCCTGGTAGATGGGCACGGTGCCGATGGGCACGGGCGAGTTGCGGATGATCCACTCGCGGGTCTCGTGGATGTTCTTGCCGGTGGACAGATCCATGACCGTGTCCGCGCCCCAGCGGATGGCCCAGACCAGCTTTTCCACCTCCTCCTCGATGCTGGAGGTGACGGCGGAGTTGCCGATGTTGGCATTGATCTTCACCAGGAAGTTGCGCCCGATGATCATGGGCTCCAGCTCGGGGTGATTGATGTTGGCGGGTATGATGGCGCGCCCGCGGGCGATCTCGTCGCGCACGAACTCGGGGGTGATGACCTTCGGGATGCTGGCGCCCCAGCTCTGGCCCGGGTGCTGCTTCAAGAGCGCCGGCGCCAGCTCGGCCAGGGCTTCGCGGCGCTGGTTCTCGCGGATGGCCACGAACTCCATTTCCGGGGTGATGATGCCCTGGCGGGCATAGTGCATCTGGGTGACGTTGCCGCCCGCCCTGGCCCGCCGGACGCGATGGGCGCGGCTCAGGCGCAGGGCGTCCAGGGTCGGGTCGTGCAGGCGCTGACGGCCGTAGGCGGAACTGATCTCCGCCAACTCCTCCGTGTCGTCGCGCGCCGCGATCCAGCTCGCGCGCACCGGCGCCAAGCCCTCGCGCACGTCGATCCGGGCTTCGGGATCGGTGTAGGGGCCGCTGGCGTCATAGACCACCACCGGCGGATTGGGCTCGTCCGCGCCCGTGGCGCCGTGGCCGACGCGGGTCGGGGTCTGGCTGATCTCGCGCATGGGCACGCGGATCTCGGGGTGGAGGCTGCCAGGGACGTAGATCTTGCGCGAGGCCGGCAACGGCCCGGTGGTGATGGCGTGGAGCCTGGCTTCGTCGACTTTGAGATGTTGCGGATTCGTGGCCACGGCGGCCTCCTTGGTGAAGGGCTCGGGATCGCGAGCGGAGGCAAGCCGACAGGCCCAAAGAGCGGCGTGCGACCGTTTCCCTCCGCCGGCATGACCCGGATCAGGTTCAAAGGGTTAGCGCATGGCGCCTCTCAGCCCCGAGGGGCTCCCCCAACGTCAGCTAAACGGTACTCAAGGCGCCCATGACTGTCAACAAAATCCAGGGGTGGCACGGGGGTGCGCATTGACTTTTGGGCGGGACGAATGCTTAATTTCAAGGATTTCAACATGGGGGATGCTGGCCCGAGCAGCACATCCTGAGCTTCATCCCGTCAATCATTTTCAGAGAAGGTGCCATGGATTTTGAGCTTGCCCGCCGCAACATGATCGAGTCCCAGATCCGGACCTGGGAAGTGCTGAACAACGATGTGCTGGAGACCATCGCCCGGGTCAAGCGCGAGGAGTTCGTGCCGGCCGCCTATCGCAAAATGGCTTTCGCGGATTTTCAGATCCCCCTGGGCAACGGCGAGGTGATGTGGACGCCCAAGCTGGAGGCGCGCATCCTGCAGGAGCTCGACTTGCGCCCCGCCGACAAGGTACTGGAGGTGGGCACCGGCAGCGGCTATTTCACCGCCCTGCTGGCCAGCCTGGCCGGACACGTGTTCTCCGTCGATGATGTCGCCGAGTTCAGCCAGTCCGCCAAGGCCAAACTGGCGGCCCACGGCATCGACAATGTCACCCTGGAGACCGGCGATGCCGCCCGCGGCTGGGATTTCCATGCCGCCTACGACGCCATCGTCATCACCGGCTCCATGCCGCGGCTGCCCGCCGCCTTCCGGGAGGCGCTCGCCATCAACGGCCGGCTGATCGCCATCATCGGCGAGTCGCCGGTGATGAACGCCAAGCGCGTCACGCGCGTAGCGGAGCACGCCTTCGAGGAAGAGGATCTCTTCGAGACGGACGTCCCCGCCCTGCGCAACGTCGAAGAAGAGCGGGCCTTCGTCTTCTGATGCAGCACATCCGCCCGGCGCAACTGCGGGAGCGGCTCCAGGAGGCGGACGTTCCCTTCCTGCTGGACGTGCGCGAGCCCTGGGAACACCAGTTGGCCGCCATTCCCGGCAGCCGGCTCATCCCCATGGGCCAGATCCCGGCCCGGCTGGAGGAAATCCCGCGCGAACGCGAGGTGGTGGTGTACTGCCATCACGGCGTGCGCAGCATGCAGGTCGCCTATTATCTGGCGCATCACGGCTTCCAGGTGACCAACCTGCATGGCGGCATCGATGCCTGGTCGCTCGAAGCGGACCCCGGCACCCCGCGCTACTGACATGGCCGCTCCCCTGCTCGCCCGCGCCGACGATTCCCTGCTTCTGCTCGTCGACCTGCAGGACAAGCTGCTCGCCGGCATCGTGCGCGACACGCGCCAGAGCTTGCTGCAGCACGCCGGCATCCTGGCGCAGGCGGCCCGGCTCCTGGATGTCCCCGTGCTCGGCACCGAGCAGTACCCCGAGGGCCTGGGCACCACCGCCGCCGCCCTGCGCGCGCACCTGCCCACCGCCCCCGTAGCCAAGACCCGCTTTTCCTGCTGCGGCGTGGAGGCGGTGGACCAAGCCTTCGCCGCCGAGCAGCGGCGCTGCGTCGTCATTGCCGGCGTCGAGGCGCACATCTGCGTGCTGCAGACCGCTCTCCATCTGTTAGAGCAGGGCTACGCGCCCTTCGTGGTCGAGGATGCGGTCGCTTCCCGCAGCCCGGCGCACAAGCGCAACGCCCTGGCCCGCCTGCGCCAGGCCGGGGTCATCGTCAGCAACCTGGAATCCGTTCTCTTCGAGTGGCTGGGCGACGCCCGCCATCCCGCCTTTAAGGCTGTCTCCGCCCTCATCCGCTGATCCGCGCGCCAGCGGTCGCTTGCATCCATCGTCCCATACCCGAAGGCGGCGACTGCCGCCAGAATGAACCGGGTGCTGAGAATGATGCCTAAGACATCACCCATCTTGCACATCCACACAACGGGAAAGGAGCAAGCCATGGTCAAGAGACGCAACCAGGATCCCTCACGGCCGGAGCCGACCACGCCCGAGGCGCCGAACGCCGTGGTCGGCGGCCACCTGCCGCGCGACGAAAACTACCTGCCCGAGGATGAGGACTACCTGCCGGACGACGAGCCCCTGCCCGGCGACAGCTGGCTGGAGGCCCAGGGCGAGCGCGACGAAACGGGCCGCCGCATGCCGCTGCCATCCGAGGACACGGGCGACCTGCTGGAGGACCCGCCCTCCGGCACCACGGACAATTACCTGGCCGCCGCCGAAGAGGGTCTGTCCTACGAGCCGCCCGAGACCCCGGTGCCCGATGCCCATTTCGACGAGCGCGAGGATCAGGACGAAGGCGTCATCCTGGCGGAAACCGAAGGGCTGGAGCGCGAGGACATGCTGCCCGCGCCTGACGAGGCCCGGGCGCAGAGCGAGGATCTGCTGCGCGATGTGCTCGATGCGGTCCGCGCCGCTGGCGAATTCGACGAGGAGCAGCTCGACATTTCGGTAGTCGACGACATTGTCACGGTGCGCGGCGAGGTCCACTCCCTGGAAGCGCTCGACAGCCTGCTGCAAAGCATCGAGGCCGTCCCAGGCGTTTCCGAGGTGATCGACGAAGTCTACGTAGTGGGTGATTAGGCGCCATTTGATGAGCAGCGGATGCGGCTTTCAGGCCATGCGCGGCCGGGCGACACGGCGCGTCGACTCCAGCCAGCGCCGCACGAGAGCCACAGACGCAATGCTGAGCAGTGTCGGGATGCCGACCTGCGGGCGATGGGGCAGCCGGCCGTATCAGCCCTATGGCCGGTTTCGTGAACTCCAGTTCCACAAACCCATTCCAAGGCATAGAGCGGTTTTGGCGGCCGAGGGGCCATGCCGCGACGCACGGCAGTCACGCGGTTTCGAACTGAGACGAGCTTCTCTAGAAAAGGAGGTGACTGATGGGCATTCTTGGATGGATTATCTTCGGTTTGATCGTCGGCGCACTGGCCAAGTGGATCATGCCCGGCCGTGACCCCGGCGGCATCTTCATTACCATACTGCTGGGCATTGCCGGCGCGCTGATTGGCGGCTTCATTGCCAGCGCCCTGGGTCTGGGCTCGGCCAACAGCTTTACCATAGGCAGCATGGTCATCGCCATCCTCGGCGCGTTGCTGCTGCTCTTCATCTACCGCAAGATGCGCGCCTGACCCGCCCGCGGGTTCGGGCTCCCGGCCGGCCGAGCGTCCCTGTGGACGCTCGGCCTTTTTCATGCTGTGGAGCTAGTCCGGGGCGAGCGGCAGGAGCCGCAGGGTCCAGGCCAGGGCGCCGCGATTCTCGTCCACCACCTGCAGCCCCCGCGCGCCGACCGCCTCCGCCTCGCCCGGCTGGGCGAGCCAGCGGGCCAACTGGCTTTCCAGCGCCGCGGCGTCCATGCTCTGCGCACCCGCGCCGGCGGCCAGCACCTTGGCGCTGATCTCGCGGAAATTGTGCATGTGCGGTCCGAAGCTCACCGGCTTGCCCAGGGCCGCCGCCTCCAGCACGTTGTGGCCGCCCACCGGCACGAAGCTGCCGCCCACCGTGACCACGTCCGCCGCTCCGTAGAGATCGGACAGCTCGCCCAAGGTGTCGCCCAGCAGCACGGCATCACCGGGTCCCGGCACCTCCCGGCGGCTGTGGCGCACGAAAGGCAGTGCCTGCGCCCGGAGCAGCTCGGCCACGCCGTCGAAGCGCTGCGGATGGCGCGGCACCAGCACCAGCAGGAGATCCGGGAAGCACCGGCGCAGCCGGGCCAGCACTTCGAGGGCCAATTCTTCTTCCCCGGCGTGGGTGGAGCCGAAGACCCAGACCGGCCGCGCGCCCCACTGCCGGCGCAGGGCGCGGCCGCGGATGAAGTGCTCGCGCTGGTCCGGCAGATCGAACTTGAGATTGCCGGTGACGTAGACGTGCTCGGCGCCCAGAGCGCGGTAACGCTCGGCATCGGCCTCACTCTGGGCAGCGATGAGGCTCAATTGCCGCAGGGCCGGGCCGATCAGGCGAATGAAGCGTCGATAGCCGCGGGTGGAGCGGTCGGACAGGCGGGCATTGGCCAGGGCCATGGGCACGCCTTGGCGGGCGGCGTAGTGGTACAGGTTGGGCCAGACCTCGGTTTCCATGACGATGCCGAGCGCCGGCCGGGTGCGCCGCAGAAAGCGCCGCACCGCGCCCGGCAGGTCGTAGGGCGCGTAAACGTGCTGCACGGCATCGCCCAGGCGCGCCGCCACCACCTCCGCCCCCGTGGGCGTCACTGTGGTCATCAGCACTTGGTGATGCGGATAGCGCTCGCGCAGGGCGCGCACCAGCGGCACCGCCGCCAGTGCCTCGCCCACGCTCACCGCGTGCACCCAGATCAGCGGGCCCGGCTGGCGCGGCACGAAGCCGAAGCGCTGCCACCAGCGGTCGCGATAGCGGCGGTCCAGCAGCGCGCGGCCGGCGAGATAGACGAGCAGGAAGGGACTGGCCAGGCGCAGGAGCCAGGCGTAGGTGATGCGGTTCACGGGCGCACGCCGCTCACTCCCGGCGCAGCAGCTTGTCGGTGACCCAGTTCAGGCTGTACCAGGGCCGGAAGGCGCGCAGCAGGGCCTCGCGCTCGTAGGCCGTGTTGACCCAGGTCAGGAAATCGGTGCCCGGATGCCGCGCCGCATAGGCGAGATAGCTTTGGAAGAAGAAGTCCAGGATGCCGGTGTTGGCGTGCTTGATGTGGCCGAAGGGCAAGAGGCGCAGCTGGCGTCGGGCCTCTTCCAGCGGCACGCCCTCGCGCAGATGCAGGTACAGCACGCTCAGGAAGCCGGCGCGGTCGGCGCCGGACTTGCAATGGAACAGCACCGGATATTCCAGCCGCTCGAAGAGCGCCGGCAGCTTGTTGAGGTCCTCGCGGGTGGGCAGATCGCGGGAGCCGAAGCCATGGACCGACTCCAGATGCACGCCCAAGGCATCGCAGACCTCCGCCTCCAGGCGCACGTGGGCCTCGTGCCAGCCGCTGCCGCGGATGTTGAGCACGGTCCGGATGCCGTGGCGGCGTTGCCAGCGGCGGAGCTGGCGCGGCGAGGGCTGGGCCGAGCGGAAGGCGCGCGGCGAAACACGGTGGAAGTTGGCGTAGAACAGGCTGCGGAAGATGCCGTGGTCCACGAAAAAGACCCGCAAGTGAGCGCGCAGGCGCTCGGCGGGTGTCATCAAAGGCAAGGGATTGCTGGGCATGATGAAACTCAATCTAGCAGCAGACGGTTGAGGGCATCGAGGACCTCCTGGGGCTGCAGAGCCGCCTGACAGGGGATCAGGCCCTCGGCGGTGGCCGGCAGCGGGCAGCGGCGCCGCAGGCAGGGAGCGCACTCGAGGGTGCTGGCCAACTGCTCCTGGCCGGGACCGCGCACGCCGGTGCGCGCGGGGTCCGTGGGCCCGTAGAGGGAAACGCCCGGCACCCCGAGAGCCGCGGCCAGATGGGCCAAACCCGTGTCCACTCCCACATAGCCTTCGGCGCGCACCAGCAGGCGCGCCAGGCGACCGAGCGGCAGGCGCGGCAGGACCATGGCGCTGGCGGGATTGGCGGCCTGGATGCGCAGGGCGCGCTCGCGCTCGGCGGCATTGCCCCAGGGCAGCAGCAAACGCAATCCTTGCAGGGTGCAGATCTTGGCGAGCTGATGCCAGTAGATCTCCGGCCAGTGCTTGGTGTCCCAGGTCGTGCCGTGCAGGCCGACCAGAAAGGGCCGCTGCACGAAGGGCGCCAATTCCTCCAGCGGCTCGGCCAACGCCCGACCGCGGAAGGCATCCAAGCCGTAGTCCAGGGGCAAGCCCTCCAGCGCGTAATCGAAGGCCTGGGCCAGCAGTTGGCGGTTGCGCTCGATGGCGTGCTGCTCCCAGGACACCGGGAAGGCGTCGTGATAGAGGCGGCCGGCCAGGGGCTCGCGCGCGCTGCGGGCATCGAGCCCACCCACGCGCGCGCCGGCCAGGCGCGCCAGCACCGCGCTCTTGATCAGTCCCTGGGCGTCGATCACGCGCCCGTAGCGCGCCGCCCGCAGCCGCCGGCGCAACCGCGCCAATTCAGCCGGCGCCCGCCACCAGCTTTTCTTGAGCTGCCGCAGGCCGATTGGAATGACCTGCTCCACCGCCGGGTGCCAGCCGGGCATCTCGGCAAAGGCCGGCTCCACCAGCCAGTCCACCCGCACGGCGGGCAGGCGCCGGTGCAAGTCCGTCAAGGCGGGCAGGAGATGAATCACGTCGCCCAGGGAGGACAGCTTCACGACCAGCAGCTTCATCGGGAATTGCGCTCCTGCATTTCCAAGGCTTTGGCGTATTTCATGAAAGAGCCCAGGGCGGTGGTCAGGGCGATGCCGGCGCCTTCCGAGCCGTCCAGGAAGCCCAGGCGCAACACGTAGCCCTTGAAAAAGGCGGCCATGGCATGGGCCAGCGGCTCGTGCGGGCGCACCTGGCGGCCGCGGGCCACCAGCTTGGCGGCATTGAGGTCGGAATACTGATCGAGCTTGGCCAGCATGGCCTTGTAGTTTTCAAAGGAATAATGGGCCAGCGGCGCATGCAGATCGGCCACCGGGCCGGCCGTTTCCCAGCGCTCGTGCACCGCATCGGCGCTGAAGCGGCCCTGGCGCCGGTCCACCAGGCGCAGCACCCGGTCCCGCCCCCAGTCGCCGAAGCGGATGGGCTTGCCATGGAAGAAGTTGCGCCGCGGCAACCGGAAGCCGGCCGGCAGGCGCTCCTTCGCCAGCGCCGCCCGGATGGCGGGCACGGCTTCCGGCAGCAGCACTTCGTCCGCGTCCAGCACCAGGACCCAGTCATGCCGCGCCTGCTCCACCGCGAACTGCTTCTGCGGCCCGAAGCCCGGCCACTCGCGCTGGAAGATGCGCGCGCCGAAGTCTTGCGCGATATTCAGCGTCTCGTCCGTGCTGCCCGAGTCCACCAGCACCAGATCCGCCGCCAGCGCCTTGGCGCTGGCCAGGCTCTGGCGCAGGCAACGGGCGGCGTTGCGGGTGATGTAGACGACGGAGAGTGCTAGCACTGCTCTGACTTGGCTGTCGCGTATTTACTGCTGAGCATCAATCCCAACAATACAGCAAACCACCCCAGCAATAGCTGACGACCTACCACATCAGTGCTCGAAACACCATTCACTATAACCGCGAGAGCCATACCAGCCAAAGCATTTTTATAGACGCTGTGCCGAGCCATCACATAAATTCTATGCACTGCCCACAGCATGATCACGAGCAGCAGGACACCACCTTGTAGGAGCAAGAGCAGAAGCAGATTGTGCGGCTGGTTAAACTCCAGCATGCTTTCCGGCAAGCCCCCTTGCTCTACCAATGCCGACAAGCGCAGGGAAAAGCCATCGAATCCAACCCCGAAGATCCAGCTCGCCATGTTTTCATTCAGTAATCCAAGGCTGATCTCCCACATTTTTAGCCTCTGACCGACAGACGTGCTGAAGTTGCCGCTTTGGAAACTCACCACATCCTGATAAGCAGAAAGGAATCTTGCAAAGATGTAATCATAAGAGGCAAAAAGGAGAAGCACGCAAAAGCCTATCATCATGAGCAAGCCGCGCTTGTGCACTTGGGCGAATTCGCGCCAGTGCAACGCAATCAGCAGCAGGAGCGCTGGAATGAGAGCGAGCAAGGGTCCGCGTGACCCGGAAGCGACAGATCCAGCCAAAGCGACCAAGGCAAAGCCCAAGAAATATTTTTGACCATTCCTGAAATAAAAGGCCAAAAACGCCAAAGCAGCAAACATCAAGAGCTGACCATTCAGCAGCGGATCCACTATTTTGGTCGGATAGAAGCCACCTCTGAAACTCTCAATATTACCCGCGGACGCATTGAACAACTGAAAGCCGTGATAAGTTGACAAAAGCACATCTGCCAGCACACCCACAGCGGTTCCCATCAAAAAAAATGCCTCTTTTCAATTTCGAGTGGGTAAGCTGGACCTGAGCAGGTACGGGATCGGGTATGACTGACAAGCTGTTTGAGGCTGCCTTGGGGGTCTCTCCGCCGTGGCAGGTGACGGGCGCGGACTTCGATTTGGCGGCCAAGACGCTCACCATCCGGGTGGACTTCATTGCCGGCAGCCGCTTCGCGCTGGCTGGCGTGGAGGGCCAGCATCCGGTTCACGACACCGTCGCCAAGCGTTACCGGCACCTGAACTTCTTCCAGCACGAGTGCTTCCTGGAAGTGCGTGTCCCCCGGGTAAAGCTGCCCGATGGCAGCGTCCGCCAGGTCGATCCGCCGTGGGCCGGCAAGCTCTCGGGCTT
>NZ_AUIS01000010.1:83552-94884 GCF_000423825.1 Thermithiobacillus tepidarius DSM 3134 | reverse complement strand
GCAACCTCACCGATCAGGTGCGCAACATCGCCAAGGTGACCACCGCGGTGGCCAACGGCGATCTCTCGCAGAAGATCACCGTAGACGTGAAGGGCGAGATTCTCGAGCTCAAGGACACCATCAACACCATGGTGGATCAGTTGAGCTCCTTTGCCTCGGAAGTGACGCGCGTGGCGCGCGAGGTGGGCACCGAGGGCAAGCTGGGCGGCCAGGCGGAAGTGAAGGGCGTCTCCGGCACCTGGAAGGATCTCACCGACAACGTGAACTTCATGGCCAGCAACCTGACCGCCCAGGTGCGCGGCATCGCCCGCGTGGTGACCGCGGTGGCCAACGGCGACCTCAAGCAGAAGCTGGCCTTCGAGGCCAAGGGCGAGATCGCCGCGCTGGCCGACACCATCAACAGCATGACCGAAACCCTGAGCATCTTCGCCGAGCAGGTCACCACGGTGGCCCGCGAGGTGGGCATCGAGGGCAAGCTGGGCGGCCAGGCCAAGGTGCCGGGCGCCGCCGGCACCTGGAAGGATCTCACCGACAACGTGAACCAGTTGGCCGGCAATTTGACCGCCCAGGTGCGCGCCATCGCCGACGTGGCGACCGCGGTGACCAAGGGCGATCTCACCCGCTCCATCACCGTGGAAGCCCAGGGCGAGGTGGCGGAACTTAAGGACAACATCAATCACATGATTGGCAACCTTAAGGACACCACCCAGAAGAACATGGAGCAGGACTGGCTGAAGACCAACCTGGCCAAGTTCTCGCGCATGATGCAAGGCCAGAAGGATCTGGCCGCGGTCTCCCGCCTGATCATGTCCGAGCTGACGCCGCTGGTGTCCGCCCATCATGGCGCCTTCTTCGTCATGGACGCGGAGGACGAGCAGCCGGCGCTGAAGCTCATCGCCAGCTACGCCTACAAGGAGCGCAAGCACGTCAGCAACAGCTTCCGCCTCGGCGAAGGCCTGGTCGGCCAGTGCGCCCTGGAAAACCAGAGCATTCTGCTGACCAAGGTGCCGAGCGACTACATCCAGATCAACAGCGGCCTGGGCGAGGCGGCCCCCCTCAACATCATCGTGCTGCCGGTGCCCTTCGAAGGCCGGGTCAAGGCGGTGATCGAGCTGGCCTCCTTCCAGCCCTTCAGCGACATCCACCAGATCTTCCTCGACCAGCTCATGGAAAGCATCGGCGTGGTGCTCAATATGATCAAGGCCAACATGCGCACCGAGGAGCTGCTGCAGGAGCTGCAGCGCTCCAACGTGGAGCTGGAGGCCCAGGCCAAGGAGCTGGAGGACAAGGCCACCCTGCTCGAAATCAAGAACAAGGAGGTCGAGCTGGCGAGCCTGTCGCTGGAGGAGAAGGCCGAGCAGCTGTCGCTCATCTCCAAGTACAAGTCCGAATTCCTGGCCAACATGTCCCACGAGCTGCGCACGCCGCTCAACAGTCTGATGATCCTGGCCAAGCTCCTGGCCGAGAACCGGGACGGCAACCTCAGCGAGAAGCAGGTGGAGTTCGCCAACACCATCTATTCTTCCGGCCACGACCTCCTGGCGCTGATCAACGAGATCCTGGACCTGTCCAAGGTCGAATCCGGCAAGATGGGCGTGGAAGTCACCCAGCTCCCCCTGCAGGAAGTGGGTGACAGCATGGAGCGCGGCTTCCGGCAGATGGCCCAGCAGAAGGGGCTGCGCTTCGCCGTGCAGCTGGAGCCCGATCTGCCCCGCGCCGTGTACACCGACGCCCAGCGCATGCAGCAGATCCTGCGCAACCTGCTCTCCAATGCCTTCAAATTCACCGAGGCGGGGCAGGTGGTGCTGCACGTCAGCCGCGCCGAGCCGGGCGTCAAGTTCGACAACGAGGTCCTGCGGCGCAGCGAGAACGTGCTGGCCTTCTCCGTCAGCGATACCGGTATCGGCATTCCCAAGAGCAAGCAGCGGCTGATCTTCGAGGCCTTCCAGCAGGCCGACGGCACCACCAGCCGCAAATACGGCGGCACCGGCCTCGGTCTGACCATCAGCCGCGAGCTGGCGCGCCTGCTGGGCGGCGAGATCCACATCGACAGCGTGCCCGGCCGCGGCAGCACCTTTACCCTGTACCTGCCCCAGATCTACCAAGGCATCGACACGGCCGCCGCGAGCGGGGCCGCGCATGCGTCGGCTGAGACGGAAGCCGCCACCCTGGTGTCGGCCGTGCTGGAAGCGGAGTACGATGCCATGCCTGCCATGGACATCGCGGACGACCGTGAGCAGATCCAGCCCGGCGACCGGGTCTTTCTCATCATCGAGAACGATCCCAACTTCGCCCGCATTCTGCTCGGCATGGCCCGGGAAAACGGCTTCAAGGGCCTGGTCGCCCTGGACGGCGAGAGCGGCCTGGCGCTGGCGCACCGCTACCGGCCCGATGCCATCACCCTGGATCTCAAGATGCCCGTGCTCGACGGCTGGGCGGTGCTGGAGCGGCTGAAGAGCCATCCCCACACCCGCCACATCCCGGTGCACGTCATCTCGGTGGTGGACCGGGATCTCTGCGAGTCGTCCCTCGGGGCCGTGGCATACCTGCAAAAGCCCGTCAGCCGCGAAGTGCTCGAGGGCGTCTTCAACCACATCGCCTGCCTGCTGGAGCGCGAGGTCAAGAGCGTGCTGGTGGTGGAGGACAACGACATCCAGCGCGAGAGCATCATGGAGTTCTTCACCGGCGAAGGGGTGCAGGCCGCGGCGTTCAGCTGCGGGATGGACGCGCTGGCCGAGCTCAGCACCCGTTCCTACGACTGCATGGTGCTGGACCTGATGCTGCCCGACATGAGCGGCGCCGAGCTGCTGGCGCGGCTGAAGAACGAGATGGGGCTGCGCAACTTGCCGGTGGTCATCTACACCAGCAAGGACCTGACGCCCGAAGAGGAGCGGCAGCTGCGCGAGCTGGCGGACTCCATTATCATCAAGGACGCCGACTCGGCGGAGCGCCTGTTGAGCGAGGCGGCCCTGTGCATGCGCCGCGCCGCCGGGCCGGCGCCGGTGGTCGATGCGGCCGCCACGGCGGTGTCCCTGTCGGGCCGCAAGGTCCTGGTGGTCGATGACGACGCGCGCAACATTTTCGCCCTGGCGAGCGTGCTGGAGAATCACGACATCGAGATCCTCTATGCCGAAAACGGCAGGGACGGCATCGACACCCTCGAAGCCAACCCGGACATCGACCTGATCCTGATGGACGTGATGATGCCCGAGATGGACGGCTACGAGACCATGCGGGCGATCCGGGCGATCCCGGCCTTCCGCGACCTGCCTATCATCGCGCTGACCGCCAAGGCCATGCCCGGCGACCGGGAAAAGTGCATCGACGCCGGTGCTTCCGACTACATCACCAAGCCGGTGGACACGGACCAGCTCCTGGCCCTCATGCGGGCCTGGGTAAAGGTGGCCTGAACCTGAGCCCGGCGCGACGCATATGAATCGGAAGGCCAACATCCTGCTGGTGGATGACCGGCCGGAAAACCTCCTGGCGCTGGAGGCGATCCTGGACGGTCTCGGCCACAACCTGATCCGGGCCTCCTCGGGCGAGGAGGCCCTGAAGCATCTGCTCAAGCATGAGTTCGCCGTCATCCTGCTGGACGTGCAGATGCCCGGCATGAACGGTTTCGAGACGGCCCGGCTGATCAAGGAGCGCGAGAAGAGCCGCCACATTCCCATCGTTTTCCTGACCGCCATCAGCAAGGATGCCCATTTCGTCTTCAAGGGCTACTCGGTGGGCGCGGTCGACTACCTGTTCAAGCCCTTCAACCCGGATGTGCTGAAGTCGAAGGTCGCCGTCTTCATCGAGCTCTTCCTCAAGAACGAGCAGATCAGGCAACAGGCCGAACTGCTGCGCCAGGCCGAGCGGCGCGAGCAGGAACGGCAGTTGGCGGCGCTCGAACGGGCCAGCCAGCAGCGCTACCGCAACCTGGCGGACGCCATTCCGCAAATCGTTTGGACGGCCCGGCCGGACGGCACCTTCAGCTACTTCAACGAGCGTTGGTTCGACTACACCGGTTTGGCGCGCGCGCAATGCGATGCCGCCGCCTGGGAGTCCGCCTTTCATCCCGAGGATCTGCAGCGCTACTTGGCGCATTGGCGGCGGGCGGCCGAGGCCGGTGCGGCGCTGGAAGTGGAGGGGCGCCTCCGGCGCGCGGCCGACCAGAGCTACCGCTGGCATCTGATCCAGGTCCTGCCGGAACAGGACGCGGACGGGCGCATCGTCGCCTGGCTGGGCACCTGCACGGACATCGACGACCGTATCCGGGCGCGGGAGGCGCTGCTCGACCAGAACCGGCGGATCGAGGCGGAAGTCGTGCAGCGCACCCGCGAACTCGTCATCCAGAAGCGCTTCGTCGAGCGCGTGGTCGACAACGCGCCCGCCGGCATCGCCTATCTGGACCAGCATTTGACCTACCGGCTGGCCAACCCCGAATTTGCCCGCCTGCTCGGCCTGTCCCAGGAAGCGCTGCTCGGCCGGCCGGCCGTCGAGCTGCCCCTGGGCGACGAGCAGCAGATGCAGGCCCAGTTGCTGCAGGTGCTGGCCAGCGGCGAGTCCTGCCGGTGCCTGAACATGCCCTTCGCGGCGCCGGCGGGCGACCGCACCTGCTATTGGGACATCACCTTTTATCCGGTGCTAGGCGAGGACGGGCAGATCGAAGGGGTGCTGATCTTCACGCTCGAAGTGTCCGACCGGGTGGAAAACGAGCGCCTGCAACGCGAGCAGATCGCGCACCTGCAGCAGGTGGACAGGCTCAAGGGCGAGTTCCTGTCGGTCATCAGCCACGAGCTGCGCACGCCGCTCAACTACATCATGGGCTTTGCCTCCATCTTGGGAGAGGAGATGGCCGGCCCCCTGAGCGAGCAGCAGCATGGCTGCCTGCAGAACATCCTCAGCGGCTCCCGGCGCATGCTCCTGCTGGTCAACGACCTGCTCGATTTCACCAAGATGCAGTCCGGCAAGTTCGAGCTGGCGCCGAGGCCGACCGAGTACGTGCCCCTGGCCATGAGCGTGCTCGAGGCCCTGCGGCCGCTGGCGGAGCAGAAGCGGATCACCCTGCGGGCGGAGCTGCAGCCCGCCCTCTTGGCGCACTGCGATGAATCGCGCACCGTCCAGTTGCTGACCAATCTGCTGGACAACGCCATCAAGTTCACGCCCGCCGGCGGCACCGTGCAGCTGTGCGCCTTTTTGCAGGGCGGCGAGCTGGTGACGGAGGTGCGCGACGACGGCATTGGCATCGCCGCCGAGGACCTGCCGCGCCTTTTTTCGCCCTTCCACCAGCTGGACATGAGTTCCACCCGCCAAGCCGGCGGAACCGGTCTGGGGCTGTGCATCTGCAAGGCCTTGGTCGAATCCCACGGCGGCCGCATCACGGCCGCCAGCCCCGGTCCCGGCCAGGGGGCGGTCTTCCGTTTCACGTTGCCCGCGGCGGTGCCCGGCGTTGGCGCGGCAGAGGCGGCGGAGCGGGCGGCCGCCGGGCGGAGACCGGCCCGGCGCCGCAAGCGCTGAAGCGCCCAGGCGGGCGCTTCAGCGTTCCAGGAAGGCACGGATCTGCGCGACGAAGTTCTGGATGTTGAGAGGCTTGGAGATGTAGCCGTCGAAGCCGGCTTCGAGGATCTTTTCCTTGTCGCCGGCCATGGCCAGCGCCGTGACCGCCAGCAGCGGCGTCCGGCGCAGCTCTGGGTCGCTGCGGATGCGCCGCGCCACCTCATAGCCGTCCATGTTGGGCATGAGAATGTCCGACACGATGAGGTCGGGACGGTCGCGCCGGGCCACGGCCAGGCCCTCCACGCCGTCACGGGCCAAGCTGGGAACGTAGCCCACCGTGCGCAGGAGAAAGTCCATCAATTCCAGATTGATGGGATCGTCTTCGATGACCAGGATACGCGTGGACATGCCTTTTCCGTGTCTGGCGCCGCAACCCTCCCGTGCGCCGGCTGGTCAAGACGCCAAGCCGGGCCGGCGGGCGCTCAGCCCTTGTGCTAAGGCTGAACGTGTGCCCCGGCTGCCTTTTTCAGGTCTTCCAGGAGAGGAGCGATGTGCTGGATGTGCTGGGCGGACAACAAGGTGGCATTTTGCACCAGCGGGCGCAGGAATCCATCCAACCTTTGTGCCGCTTCGCTCACTGCCGCAAAGCCCAGGGCGCCGCTCGAGCCGCTGAGGCTGTGCACGGCGTGATACAGATCGTGCAGCGCCTGTGCGTCGGCCGCGCGCTGGACCGCGGGCCAGCATTGTTCGATCAGGGCCATCTTCTCGGCCAGCTGCCGCAGGAAAGTCGCCCGCAGGGCGTTCAGCTTTTCTTCCAGAAGCTCGGGTGAAATGCTCATGGATTCGGTCCGGGTGCAGGTGCGCTGAGTGCTTTCTCTATGGATTCAAACGTGCTGTCGTTGCGGCGCGGTGCGGAAGCACCGTGCGTGGGCGGAAGTTAGCATCGGGTGGCGGGCTTGGCAAGCCGGAGCGGGCACGCGCGCGGCGAGCTCACGCCCGCTCCGCGGCCATGCGCACGAAGCGCGCCTCATGGTAGGTTTCCTGGCCCAGGACGCGGAAGCCGGTGTGCTCCAGCAGCCAGGCGATGTCGTCGGGGCTGTAGCGGTTGTGCTCGAAAAAATGCGTCATGCGGTCGGCCAGCAGGTCGGGCGCCGCGTTGGGGCGGAAGAGGGCCTCGACCGTGACCGGATCGAAGTAATCGCGGATGCCGGCCCGGACCCAGTCCACCAGGATCAGGCGCCCGCCGGGCTTGAGCCAGCCGTGCAGGCGCTGCAGCAGGCGGATGGGCTGCACCATTTCGTGGAAGACCACCACGCACGAGGCCGCGTCCACCGAGCCGGCAGCCAGGGGCAGCTGCGGGTCGTGCAGGTCGGCGGCCAGCAGCCGCACCGCCGGCTGCTCGGCGAAGCGCCGGCGGGCGTTGTCGAGCATGTAGGGCATCACGTCCACGCCGATGAACTCGCCGCCCGGATAACGTTCGGCCCAGGCGTCCAGGAGCAGGCCCGGACCCGTGCCCAGGTCGAGCAGGCGCGGTCGCGCCGGCAGGATCGGCGCGGCATGGGCGTCCCAGAAGCGCCAGAACTCGGGACTGAAGCGGCCCCGGCTCGTTTCCACCATGAGATCGTGGAAATGCGCGCCGCCGTGGTGCTTCTCCAGCAGGGTACGGGTGTCGGCCATGGGGTTCTCCGCGTGCGGGACTCGCCGCCGTTTGAAGCGGCGTGGGCAATTGCGATAAGCTTACACCAATTCATTTCAGGATAGGCAGCGTGTCTAGATCCCCGAAATCCAACCCCGATCCCAGCACCGACGCTTCGCCCGCCGAGTTCGAAAAAGCGTTGGCGGAGCTGGAGGGCATCGTGCAGCGCCTGGAGCAGGGGCAGCAATCCCTGGCCGACGCCCTCGCGGATTTCGAGCGCGGCGTCACCCTGGCGCGCATCTGCGAGCAGAGCCTGCAAAGCGCCGAGCAGAGCGTGGAGCAGTTGCTGCAGGGCCCGGATGGTCCGGTCCTGGCGCCTTTCAAGCCCGATCCGTCAGGCGCCTGATCCGCCGTCCCACAGGTGCCCCCATGCCTTCAGATGCCGATTTCGCGCAGTTCGCCGAAGACGCCCGCCAGCGGGTGGAGGGCGTCCTCGGCCAATTGCTGCCCCCGTCCGACTGCCTGCCCGCCCGCCTGCACCAAGCCATGCGTTACAGCACCCTCGGCGGCGGCAAGCGCCTGCGGCCCCTGCTGGTCTACGCCACCGGCCACGTGCTGGAGGCGGCGCCCGCGCTGCTGGATCGGCCGGCCTGCGCGGTGGAGCTGATCCACGCCTATTCCCTGGTGCATGACGATCTGCCGGCCATGGACGACGACGACCTGCGCCGCGGCCAGCCGACCTGCCACAAGCAGTACGACGAGGCCACCGCCATTCTGGCGGGCGACGCCCTGCAGGCCCTGGCCTTCCAGGTGCTGGCCGACGACTGGGAGCTGGATGCCGCCCTGCGCCTGCGCATGGTCGCGGCTCTGGCCCTGGCGGCCGGCTCGCGCGGCATGGTGGGCGGGCAGGCCATCGATCTGGCCGCCGTGGGCCACACCTTGTCCCTGCCGGCCCTGGAAAGCATGCACATCCACAAGACCGGCATGCTCATCCGCGCCAGCGTGCAGCTCGGTGCCCTGGCGGCGGGCGTCGCCGCCGGCGAGGTCCACGAGCGGCTGCTGCATTACGCGGACAACATCGGCCTCGCCTTCCAGGTGCAGGACGACATCCTGGACGAGGAGGGCGAGACCGCCGTCATGGGCAAGCAGAACGGCGCCGACCGCGCCCGCAACAAGCCGAGCTACGTGTCGCTGCTCGGCTTGGCGGAGGCCAAGGCCCTGGCCCGGCGCTTGTGCGACGACGCCTTGGCCGCCCTCGCCGATTTCGACGGTCGCGCCGATCACCTGCGCGCCCTGGCCCATCTGATCGTCGAGCGCCGGCAGTGAGCTACACTCTGCTCGAACAGATCAACGATCCGCAGGATCTCCGGGCCCTGCCGCGCCGGTCCCTGGCCGCGCTGGCCGACGAGCTGCGCGCCTTCCTGATCGAGAGCGTGTCGCGCACCGGCGGGCATCTGTCGGCCGGGCTGGGCACGGTGGAGCTGACCATCGCCCTGCACTACGTCTTCAACACCCCCGGCGACCGCCTGGTCTGGGACGTGGGCCATCAGAGCTATCCCCACAAGATCCTGACCGGCCGCCGCGACCGCTTCCCTACCCTGCGCCGGCAGGGCGGCCTGTCCGGCTTTCCCAAGCGCGACGAGAGCCCCTACGACACCTTCGGTGTCGGCCACTCCAGCACCTCCATCAGCGCGGCCCTGGGGATGGCGGTGGCGGCCCAGCGCGCCGGCATCAAGCGCGAGGTGGTGGCGGTGATCGGCGACGGTGCCATGACCGCCGGCATGGCCTTCGAGGCCCTGAACAACGCCGGCAGCCTGGACGCCGATCTCCTGGTGGTGCTGAACGACAACGAAATGTCCATCTCGCCCAATGTGGGTGCATTTTCCAGCTATCTAGCCAAGCTGCTGTCGAGCCGCCTCTACAACTCGGTGCGCCAGGGCGCCGACCGCACCCTGAAGATCCTGCCGCCCATCCACGAGCTGGCGCGGCGCGCGGAGGAGCACGTCAAAGGCATGGTGACCCCGGGCACCCTTTTCGAGGAGCTGGGCTTCACCTACTACGGGCCCATCGACGGCCACGACCTGGACGCCCTGCTGGCCACCCTGGAGAACCTCAAGCGCATCTCCGGCCCGCGCCTGCTGCACGTCATCACCAAGAAGGGCAAGGGCTATGCGCCGGCCGAAGCGGACCCGTGCGTCTATCACGGCGTCACCGCCTTCGACCTCGGCACCGGCAAGATGGAGAAAAAGCCCGGCGGCGCGCCCAGCTACACCCAGGTCTTCGGCGACTGGCTCTGCGAGATGGCGGCGCGGGATGCGCAACTGGTGGGCATCACCCCGGCCATGCGCGAGGGCTCGGGCATGGTCGCCTTCTCCGAGCGCTTCCCGGCCCAATACTTCGACGTGGGCATCGCCGAGCAGCATGCGCTGACCTTCGCCGCCGGCCTGGCCGCCGAGGGCATGCGCCCGGTGGTGGCCATCTACTCCACCTTCCTGCAGCGCGCCTACGACCAGCTCGTCCACGACATCGCCATCCAGAAGCTGCCGGTGCTGCTCGCCGTGGACCGCGCCGGCCTGGTGGGCGCCGACGGCGCCACCCATCAGGGCAGCTTCGATTTCTCCTATCTGCGCTGCATCCCGGATCTGGTGATCATGGCGCCCAAGGACGAGAACGAGCTGCGCCACATGCTGTACACCGGCTATCGCCACGACGGCCCGGCGGTGGTGCGCTACCCGCGCGGCAGCGGCCACGGCGTCGCCCTGGATGCCGAGCTGCGGGCGCTGCCCCTCGGCCGCGGCGAAGTGCTGCGGCGCGGCCGCGAGACCGCCATCCTGGCCTTCGGCAGCCGCGTCGCCGCCGCCTTGGCCGCCGGCGAGGTTCTCGACGCCACCGTGGTCAACATGCGCTTCGTCAAACCATTGGATGAGGCGCTGGTCCAAGAAATAGCGGAACGGCACCAGTTCCTGATCACGGTGGAGGAGAATGCCGTGGCCGGCGGCGCCGGCAGTGCCGTGGCCGAGTGCCTGGCCGCCCGCGGCTGTCAGCTGCCCTTGGCGCTGCTGGGCCTGCCCGACCATTTCGTCGAGCAGGGCGATGCGGCCGCGCAGCTGGCGGCGCTGGGCCTGGACCGCGACGGCATCGTCCGCGCCGCCCAGGCGCTGAAGCAAACCCACAGCCTTGTTCCCAAGAACCTGGCGCTGTAATATCCGACTGTTGTGCTCGGCTATTGCCCTCGGGGCGTAGCCGCGGCTCCAGTGCAGGAAGATCAAGGAATTGCCATGAGAGATTGTGCCGCTGAACAGATCGAAGACGTCCAGGGCCGGGCCGATGCCCGCGCCATCGCCATCGACAAGGTGGGGATCAAGAACATCCGCCATCCGGTGCGCGTGCGCGACCGCAGCGAGGGCCACCAGCACACCATCGCCAACTTCAACATGTACGTGCACCTGCCGCACAACTTCAAGGGCACGCACATGTCGCGCTTCGTGGAGATCCTGAACGCCCACACCCGCGAGATCTCGGTGGAGTCGTTCAAGGACATCCTGCTGGAAATGCGCACCCGCCTGGATGCGGAATCTGCCCATCTGGAGATGAGCTTTCCCTACTTCGTCATGAAGAAGGCGCCGGTCACCGGCGTGGAAAGCCTGATGGACTACGACGTGGCCTTCGTCGGCGAGTCCACCGGCGACCACTACGAGCAGACCATCAAGGTGCTGGTGCCCGTCACCAGCCTGTGCCCGTGCTCCAAGAGCATCTCCCAGTACGGCGCCCACAACCAGCGCTCCCACGTGACCGTGCAGGTCAAGGCCAACCAGTGGATCTGGGTGGAGGAACTCATCGACCTGGTGGAAGGGCAGGCCTCCAGCCAGCTCTATGGCCTCTTGAAGCGCCCGGACGAGAAGTACGTGACCGAATACGCCTACGACCACCCCAAGTTCGTCGAGGACATGGTCCGCGACGTCGCCGCCCAGCTCAAGGCCGACGACCGGGTGGACTGGTTCATCGTCGAGTCCGAGAACTTCGAATCCATCCACAACCACTCGGCCTATGCCCTGATCGAGATGGACAAGCGCGACGGGCAGTGAAACGTGAATGGTGAAACGGCTTGCGCGGCGGCGCGGGCCGCGCCACACTCGCGCACGAATCACGAATCACGAATCACGAATCACGAATCACGAATCACGAATCACGAATCACGAATCACGAATCACG
>NZ_AUIS01000010.1:0-83542 GCF_000423825.1 Thermithiobacillus tepidarius DSM 3134 | reverse complement strand
CACGAATCACGAATCACGAATCACGAATCACGAATCACGAATCACGAATCACGAATCACGAATCACGAATCACGGCTATTAAGAATGCCTGGAAACAGTTTCGGAACGCTTTTCACCGTCACCACCTTCGGCGAGAGCCATGGGCCGGCCATCGGCTGCGTCGTGGACGGCTGCCCGCCCGGCCTGGCGCTCACGGCGGCGGACCTGCAGGTGGAGCTGGACCGCCGCAAGCCCGGGCAGTCGCGCCACACCACCCAGCGCCGCGAGCCCGACGAGGTGGAGATCCTGTCCGGCGTCTTCGAGGGCGTCACCACCGGCACGCCCATCGGCCTGCTGATCCGCAACGTGGACCAACGCTCCAAGGATTACGGCAAGATCAAGGACCAGTTCCGGCCCGGCCACGCCGACTACACCTACCTGCAGAAGTACGGCCTGCGCGACTACCGCGGCGGCGGCCGCTCCTCGGCCCGCGAGACGGCCACCCGGGTGGCCGCCGGCGCCATCGCCAGGAAATATCTGCGCGAGCGCCTGGGCGTGGAGATCCGCGCCTGGCTGGCGCAGCTGGGCCCGATCCGGGCCCAGCGCCTGGATTGGGACGAGATCCCCAACAATCCCTTCTTCTGCCCGGACGCCGAAGCCGCCGAGCGGATGGCGGCCTACATGGACGCCCTGCGCAAGGAGGGCGATTCCATCGGCGCGCGCATCAGCGTGGTGGCCAGCAACGTGCCCGTCGGCCTGGGCGAGCCGGTCTTCGACCGCCTGGACGCCGACATCGCCAAGGCGCTCATGAGCATCAACGCCGTCAAGGGCGTGGAGATCGGCGACGGCTTTGCCGTGGTGGAGCAGAAGGGCACCGAGCACGGCGACGAGATGACCCCGGCGGGCTTCCTCTCCAACCATGCCGGCGGCATCCTCGGCGGCATCTCCAGCGGCCAGGACATCACCGCCAGCATCGCCATCAAGCCCACTTCCAGCATTCGCCTGCCGCGCCGCTCCGTCGACATCCACGGCGAGCCCTGCGAGGTGATCACCACCGGCCGGCACGATCCCTGCGTCGGCATCCGGGCGGTGCCCATCGTCGAGGCCATGCTGGCGCTGGTGCTGATGGATCATGCCCTGCGCCAGCGCGCCCAGAACGCCGACGTGCGCAGCGGCACCCCGGTCATTCCCGCCAAGATCCCCGCCTGAACGCTTCCCGGCAGGTCTGCTGAAAAAACCGAGGTGTCTGTGTCATTTTTTCGGAGACCTGGCCGGGCCGCAGCGATGCCGGCGTCCGCTTCCGAGCGGGTACGCCTGTCCGCCTTCTACGGCGTCTACTTCGCCGGCCTGGGAGCCTTCGGGCCCTATTGGGGGCTCTATCTCGATTCCATCGGGCAGACGGCGCTGCAGATCGGCTTCCTGACCGCCCTGGTGCAGGTCACCCGGGTCTTCGCGCCGCACCTGTGGGGCAGCCTGGCCGACCGCACCGGCCAGCGCCAGCGGGTGGTGCACTGGGCGACGCTGGCCAGCGCGCTGTCCTTTGTCCTGCTGTTCTGGGGGCAGAGCTTTTGGTGGGCGGCGTTGGCCACTTTCCTGTACTCCTTCTTCGCCTCCGCCGCCCTGCCGCTGGTGGAGGCCACCACCCTGGACTGGGCGCGCCGCATGCAGGCCAGCTATGGCCGCATCCGCCTGTGGGGCTCGCTGGGCTTCATCGTCTTCGCGCTCGGGCTCGGCATCCTCATCGACGGCTTCGGGCCCCAGGCCTTTCTCGTCACTTGCACGCTCCTGTTCCTGGGGGCCTGGCTGGTCAGCCTGCCCCTGCCGCGCGGCGAGCCGCATCCGCACCACGCGGCCGCCGGGGAGTCCCTGGGCCAGCTGCTGCGCCGTCCCGGCGTGCTGGCCTTCTTCCTGGCCTGCGCCCTGGAGCAGGCCAGCCATGGCCCGTACTACGCCTTCTACTCCATTTACCTGCAGCAGCACGGTTTCAGCGGCGTCGGCATCGGCCTCATGTGGGCCTTCGCGGTCGCCTGCGAAGTGGGCTTTTTCCTTGCCAGCGACCGCATCATCGCCTATCTGGGTTTGCGAGCCCTGCTGCTGGGCAGCTTCGTGCTGACCACCGTGCGCTGGGTGTTGATCGGCCTGTGGCCGGGCCTGGGCTGGGTGATCTTCGCCCAGGCGCTGCACGCGGCCAGCTACGGCGCCTTCCATGCCGCCGCCGTCAATCTCACCTACCAGCAATTCCCCCCGGCCCTGCGCGCCCGCGGCCAGGCGCTTTACTCCAGCCTGGCCTTCGGGCTGGGCGGCGCCATCGGCGGGGCTTTGGCCGGCTGGACCTGGGGGCAGGCGGGCGGCGGAGCCAGCTACGCCGTGGCGGCCGTGCTCGCCTTTCTGGGGCTTTTGCTGGCCGCCCGCGCCACCGGCCGCATGGCGGTGGCGCGGGCCTTGTGAAACTTTCGGCGGATGGTTGGCGGTGCTGCGCCGTGGGCATACTGGATGCAGGATTAGAAGTGGTAACCAAAGATGGGAGGTCCTTTGCCTGACCGCCAGCAAGGCAATGACCCTGAACTGCGTTTGCTGATCTCGGGCCTTTGCCTGGTTTTGCTCCCCGCCTGCACGGCGCCATCCCCTTCACCGGATTTGGCCGCCTCTTCGAGTTCCGTATCCCCCGATCAACGAGAAAATGCGGCAATGGACGGCTCGCGCATCATCATCCGCTTCCAGGACGGCGTGTCCGTCGATGACGCGCTGCTGCGCGATCTGGAGCGCCGCGCCGGCGTGTCCCTGCGCTACGTCCGCCCCATGGCGGGCGGCGCGCACGTCCTGCGGCTGGACGGCCAAGTGCCGGCCGCGGTCATGGAAGAGGCGCTGCGACGCCTGCGGCAGGACCCGCGAGTGCGCTATGCCGAGCCGGACATTCGCCTGAAGACCCAATAGCGAGACCCCGCATGCACAATTCGAGAATCTGGATCGCCCTGCTGGGCCTGTTCGCCGCCTGCAACGGCGCCCTGGCGCAAACGCCGCTCAAGCAGCCGGGCACCGACCGGCTGATCGTCAAGTACAAGTCCGATGGCAAGTCCAAGCCCCAGTCGCTGGCCGCCGGGGCCTGGGCGCAGTCCATGAGCAGCACGGCCAACGTGGAGCTCAGGCACGTGCGCAATCTGCGCGGCGGCGCCGAGGTGCTGAAGCTGCCCCAAAAGATGGATCCCCAGGCCCTGGCGCAGATCCAGAGCCGCCTGGCCCAGCGTCCCGACGTGGCCTACGTGCAGCCGGATTACATCGTGCGGCCGATGGCGATCACGCCGCCCAACGATCCGTTTTACAACAATGTGGATCAGTGGAGCCTCTTTGCCGCGCCCGGCGCCAACGTGACCGGCGCCTGGGACCGCACCACGGGCAAGGCGGGGCAGGTGGTGGCCGTGGTGGATACGGGCGTGCTGCCGGCGCATCCGGATCTGCGCGGCAAGCTGCTGCCCGGCTATGACTTCGTCGACCTGGATGCCGATCCCACCGATCCCGGCGACGGCGTGGCCGCGGGCGAGTGCGGCGCGAACACCCCGGCCGAGCCCAACTCCTGGCACGGCACCTTCGTCAGCGGCATCATCGCCGCCAGCACCAACAACGCCGAGGGCATGGCCGGCATCAACTGGCAGGCCAAGGTGCTGCCGGTGCGCGCCCTGGGCAAGTGCGGCGGCTACCTGTCCGACGTGCTGAACGCCGCCGCCTGGGCGGCGGGACTGGACGTGAATGGGGTGCCCACGAATCCCAATCCGGCCAAGGTCATCAACCTGAGCCTGGGCGCCGAGGGGGCTTGCCAATCTGCGGAACAGGACGTGCTGAATCAAATTCGCGCCGCCGGAGCCACGGTGGTGGTGGCCTCGGGCAACGGCCCGGTCAACCTGGACAGCACCCCCTACACCCCGGCGACCTGTCAGGGGGTGCTCACCGTGGCCGCCACCGATCACACGGGCAGCCTGGCCCGCAGCTACTCCAATTACGGACGGGCGGTGGCCATCAGCGCGCCGGGCGGCTACTACGGCAGCGGTGGCAACGTGCGTGACGGCATTCTTTCCCTCTTCAAGGACAACAATACCGGGGCGTATACCTACGCCTACGGCCAGGGCACCAGCATCGCCGCCGCCCAGGTGTCCGGCGTCGTGTCCCTGCTGCTGGCCGTGCAGTCGGCCCTGAGCCCGGACGATGTCGCCAAGCTGCTGCGGGACTCCGCCCGGCCCATCGCTGACGGCTTCTGCGACACGGGCGCCTACTGCGGCGCGGGCCTGGTGGACGCCGCCGGGGCGGTGGCGCTTGCCGCCGACTACGTGGTGCAGAGCACGCCCACTAGCAGCGCGCCGCCGCTCGCCACGAGCAGCAGCGAGCCCGCCGCCGGCGGCGGGGGCGGATGCAGCATCGGACATGGCGCCGCGCCCGACCCGACCCTGCTGATGCTGCCGCTGCTCGCCTGGCTGGCGCAGCGCACGCTGGGCCGCCGGGGGCAGGCGGGCCGGCATTCTTGACCCCGGCCGCGGCCTGGGGGCTGCGCGGCTGCCGCGGCTTCGGGCGCGATCCGCTCTGGTGGGCCGCCTTGCTGGGCGGCCCTGTGTTCTGGCTCCTGTGGGCGCAGTGGCATCCGCCCGCCCGGGCGGCCCTGCCGCTCGTCTTCTGGTTCAGCGTGGTCCTGTGGCAGCCGATCCTGGAGGAACTCTTTTTCCGCGGCTTTCTGCAGGGGCGGTTCCTGCGCCAAGCCTGGGGCGCCAGGCGCCTGGGCGGCATCAGCGCGGCCAATGCGCTGACCGCCCTCATTTTTGCCCTTTTCCACCTCCTCCAGCACAGCCCCTTCTGGGCGGCCGCCGTCTTCATTCCCGGATTGCTCTTCGGTTGCTTGCGCGAGCGCAGCGGCTGCATTTATGCGCCTTTTGCCCTGCACGCTTTCTATAATCTGGGTTATTTCCTCTTGTGGCCGCCTTGAAAGCCCAAATCCGTGTCCCCATTTGCTCGGTAACGAACAATTTACGGAGCGCAAACCATGCGAATGGACAAATTGACCACCAAATTCCAACAGGCCCTGCAGGAGGCGCAGAGTCTGGCGTTGAGCCTGGATCACCAGCAGATCGAGCCGGCCCACCTGCTGGTGGCCTTCCTGGACCAGGAGGGCGGCATCGCCCGCGGCCTGCTGGCCAAGGCCGGCGTGGCGGTGGATGCCCTGCGCTCCAAGCTCGGGCGCGAGCTGGAGGGCCTGCCCAAGGTGCACGGCACGCCGGGCGAAGTGCACGTCTCCCGGGATCTCGGCAACATGCTGAACCTGGCCGACAAGATCGCCCAGCAGCGCGGCGACGCCTACATCGCCACCGAGCATTTCCTGCTGGCGCTGATGGAGGACAAGGGCCCGGCCGGCCGGCTGCTGAAGGAGGCAGGCGCCACCAAGGCCGATCTGGAGGCGGCGGTCAACGAGCTGCACGGCGGCGAGAAGATCAAGGACCCCAACGCCGAGGAGCAGCGCCAGGCCTTGGAGAAGTACACGGTGGACCTGACCGAGCGCGCCGCCCAGGGCAAGCTCGATCCGGTGATCGGCCGCGATGACGAGATTCGCCGCACCATTCAGGTGCTGATGCGGCGCACCAAGAACAACCCGGTGCTGATCGGCGAGCCGGGCGTGGGCAAGACCGCCATCGCCGAGGGCCTGGCGAGCCGCATCGTCAACAACGAAGTGCCCGAATCCCTGCGCGGCAAGCGCCTGCTGTCGCTGGATCTCGGGGCGCTGATCGCCGGGGCCAAGTACCGCGGCGAATTCGAGGAGCGGCTGAAGGCGCTGCTGAACGACATCGCCAAGGCCCAGGGCAACATCATCCTCTTCATCGACGAGATCCACACCCTGGTGGGCGCGGGCAAGGCCGAGGGCGCCATGGACGCCGGCAACATGCTCAAGCCGGCCCTGGCGCGCGGCGAGCTGCACGCCATCGGCGCCACCACCCTGGACGAGTACCGCAAGTACATCGAAAAGGACGCGGCCCTGGAGCGGCGCTTCCAGCCGGTGCTGGTGGACGAGCCGAGCGTGGAGGACACCATCGCCATCCTGCGCGGCTTGAAGGAGAAGTACCAGGTGCACCACGGCGTGCGCATCACCGATCCGGCCATCGTGGCGGCGGCGCAGCTCAGCCACCGCTACATCACCGGCCGCCAGCTCCCGGACAAGGCCATCGACCTCATCGACGAGGCCGCCTCGCGCCTGAAGATGGAAATCGACTCCAAGCCCCAGGAGCTGGACGAACTGGAGCGCCGCATGGTGCAGCTCAACATCGAGCGCGTGGCGCTGGAGAAGGAAAAGGACGAGGCCAGCCAGAAGCGGCTGGAGATCATCAAGGAGCAGCTGGCCGAGCTGCAGGCCAAGTACGACGAGCTGGAGCAGGTCTGGCAGGCGGAGAAGCAGGCCATCGAAGGCGCATCCCACATCCAGAAGGAGCTGGACCGCGCCCGGGTGGAGCTGGAGAACGCCCGCCGCGCCGGCGACCTGGAGCGCATGTCGCAGCTGCAGTACGGCGCCATCCCCGAATTGGAGCGCAAGCTGGCGTCGGCCCAGCAGGCGGAGGGCCAGGCCGAACAGGGCAGGGCGCGCCTGCTGCGCGAGGAGGTGACCGAGGAGGAGATCGCCGAGGTGGTGTCGCGCTGGACCGGCATCCCGGTGAGCAAGATGCTCGAGGGCGACCGCGAGAAGCTGCTGAAGATGGAGGAGCGCCTGCAAAGCCGCGTGGTCGGCCAGGAGGAGGCGGTGCGGGCGGTATCCGACGCCATCCGCCGCTCGCGGGCCGGCCTTTCCGACCCCAACCGGCCGATCGGCTCCTTCCTCTTCCTGGGCCCCACCGGCGTGGGCAAGACCGAGCTGACCAAGGCGCTGGCGGAATTCCTGTTCGACAGCGCCGAGCATATGGTGCGCATCGACATGAGCGAGTTCATGGAGAAGCACTCCGTGGCCCGCCTGATCGGCGCCCCGCCCGGCTACGTGGGCTACGAGGAGGGCGGCTACCTGACCGAGGCGGTGCGGCGCAAGCCCTATTCGGTGATCCTGCTGGACGAGGTGGAGAAGGCCCATCCCGAGGTCTTCAACATCCTGCTGCAGGTGTTGGACGATGGACGGCTCACCGACGGCCAGGGGCGGACCGTGGACTTCCGCAACACGGTCATCGTCATGACCAGCAACCTGGGTTCCGACCGCATCCAGGAGTACAGCGCGCACGGCAACTACGACGCCATGCAGGCGGCGGTGATGGACGTGGTGCGCAGCCACTTCCGGCCGGAGTTCCTGAACCGCATCGATGACATCGTCATCTTCCATCCGCTCCAGCACGCCCAGGTGCGCCAGATCGCCGCGATCCAGAGCGAGTACCTGCGCAAGCGGCTGCAGGCCCGGCACATGGATCTGACGTTCAGCGACGCCGCCCTGGAGCGCCTGGGCGCGATCGGCTTCGATCCGGTCTACGGGGCGCGGCCCCTGAAGCGGGCGATCCAGAAGGAGATCGAAAACCCTCTGGCCCAGGAGCTGCTGCGCGGCCGCTTCGTGCCCGGCGATCTCATCGAGGTGGACGTGGCCGGCGACGGCTTCACCTTCGTGCCCCATCGCGGCAAGGCAGAAATCGCCGCGGCTTGAGCCGTGCGCCCAGCCGCCCCCGGCCCCGCGCCGGGGGCGGTTTTTTACGCCGTGCCCCGCTGTCGCCGGCTGCAGGAGCGGGCTTGCCCGCGATCATCCATGCCCACGCCTGTGAAATCGCGGGCCATCCCGCGCCTACGACCCCATTCCCCCCAAGGTGAAGTAGAAGGTGGCACCCTGGCCGACGGCGCCTTCGGCCCAGATGCGGCCGCCGTGGCGGGCGATGATGCGCGCCACGGTGGCCAGGCCGATGCCGGTGCCGGCGAACTCTTCAGCCCCGTGCAGGCGCTGGAAGGCGCCGAAGAGCTTGTGGGCATAGCTCATGTCGAAGCCGGCGCCGTTGTCGCGCACGAAATAGACGGTCTGCCCGTCCTGAGCGAAAGCGCCGAACTCGATGCGGGCATCGGCCTGCTTGCCGGTGAACTTCCAGGCGTTGCCGAGCAGGTTTTCCATGGCGATCTGCAGCAGCCGGAGGTCGGCACAGGCCATCACCGCCGGCGCGATGACGAACTCCACCCGCCGTACGGGCTGGCTCGCGGCCAGGCCGGCGGCGATCCGCTGCGCCAACTGGCTCAAATCGATGCTTTCCCGCTGCAGCTCGCCGCGGGGCACCTGTGCCAGGCGCAACAAGTCGTCGATAAGCTGGCCCATGCGCTGGGCGGCGCCGCGCACCCGGTTCAGGTAGTCCTGCCCCGCATCGTCCAGCCGTTCGGCGTAATCTTCCTGCAGGATCTGGCTGAAGCCGTCAATGGCACGCAGCGGCGCGCGCAGGTCGTGGGACACCGAGTAGCTGAACGCCTCCAGCTCGTGATTGAGCGTGCCGATCTCCGCCAGCCGCTGCTCGAGCTGGGCATTCAGGCGCAGGAGCTGCTCCTCGGCCAGCTTCTGCTCCGTGCGATCGCGCAGGATCTTGGCGTAGCCGCGCAACCGGCCACGCTCGTCGCGCAGCGCCGTGAGCGTGCCCGAAGCCCAGAAACGGCTGCCGTCCTTGCGTAGCAGCCAGCGGTTGTCCGAGGCGCGGCCCGCGGCGCGCGCCATTCCATTTCCTGGGCGGGCACCCCGCTGCGGCGGTCTTCCGGCGTGAAAATGCGGTCGAGGCGGCGGCCCAGAACCTCGGCTTCGCCATAGCCCAGAATGCGTTGCGCCCCCTCATTCCAATTGATGACCCGTCCCTCCGGATCGAGCATGAAGATGGCGTAGTCCACGGCATTGTCCATCAGCAGGCGAAAGCGCTCCTCGCTGGCCTGCAAGCCGGCCTCCGTGGCTGGGGCAGACGCCAGCGCTTCGCCGCATTCGGCGAGAGCCAGAATCAGCAAGGGATTGCCCTGGCAGTCGAGACGCCCGAGGGCAATGTGCAGGCTGGTTCCGATCAGGTTCACCGTGAGTGCATCGCCGGCCGCGTGGCCGTCCAGTACGCGGCGGCCGCGTTCCGCGAGTCCGGCCACAGGCAGCAATGCCTCCAGGGGCCGGCCGCGCCACAGTCTGTGTTCCAGGGCAAGCAGGCGGGTGCAGTGGGGGTTCGCCTGGCGGGCCGTGAGCTTGCGGTCTGCGAGCAGCAAGCCGAAGGGTATGGCGTCGAACAGCCGGTCGGTGCAGAGGGAAAGCCCGGCGGGTTCCTCTTCCATCTTGAAGTGCCTCCGCGCTGGCGCGGCCCCGCCCGGGCCCGGCGCGGGCGACGGGAGCAGGATTGCCGTCATTCAGGCGCAAGTCTCTGCATTTGCAGAATTTATGAGATGCTGCCCTGGCCATCAAATAGTTAGATGGCCAGAACAATGGCCGGGTTTCGCCGGGACCATCCTTCTACTTAGGATGAAGGTCGGAGGCGGGCAAGGGCAGCCCGGCGCGGGCGGGGCTGCCTATTTCACCACCAGCACCGCGCAGGGCGCTTCGTGCACCACGCGGTCGGCGGTGGAGCCGAGCAGGAGACGCGAGAGGCCGGAGCGGCCGTGGCTGCCGATCACGATGAGGTCGGCGTTGATCTCCTTGGCCACGTCGGCGATGGCGCTGGCCGGACGGTCGGCGCTTTCCACCACCCGGCCTTGCAGGCGCGGATAATCGGCCCGGAGCCGATCGGTCAGCGCCTGCATCTCGCGTTCGGCGATGGCTCGGATTTCTTCCGTGGTCTCCAGCAGGGGCGGCACGGCCGTCTCGGGCAGTTCCGGGTAGATGATCTGCGGGGCGAAGACGTGCAGCAGGGTCAGCTCGGCCTGCTGCTGCGCCGCCAGTTCCGCGGCCGTGCGCGCGGCCAGCGCCGCCAGGTCCGAGTAGTCGACGGGAGCCAGAATGCGTTGAAACAGCGGTTTCATACTTGTTTCCCTCCCTGTGATGGCAACGCGGATCTCAGGCCCGCAGCCGCGCGAGCACCGCTTCCTTGTCCAGCAGCTCGGCTTCGGCCGCGGCGCGGAACTTGTACTCCAGCAGCCCGTGCTCCAGGTTCTTCTCGCTGACCACGATGCGGTGGGGCAGGCCGATCAGGTCCATGTCCGCGAACTGCACGCCCGGGCGCTCGGGCCGGTCGTCCCACAGCACTTCGAAGCCCAGAGAGCGCAGCTCGTCGTAGAGTTGCTCCGTCGCCGCGGCGACCCGTTCGGACTTGTGCATGTTGATGCCGATCAGGCCCACGTGGAAGGGCGCGATGGCTGGGGGCCAGATGATGCCACGGTCGTCGTAGTTCTGCTCCACGGCGGCGGCCACCACGCGGGAGACGCCGATGCCGTAGCAGCCCATGATCATCACCTGTTCCCGGCCCTGCTCGTCCAGGAAGGTGGCGTTCAGGGCGCGGCTGTATTTGTCGCCGAGCTGGAAGATGTGGCCCACCTCGATGCCGCGGCGGATGCCCAGGTGCCCCGCGCATTGCGGGCACTGCTCGCCGGCCTGCACGTTGCGCAGATCGGCCGTCTCCGGCAGGGGCAGGGCATCGCCCCAGTTGAGATTGATCCAATGCCAGTCCTTCTCGTTGGCGCCGCTGCTGAAGTTGCAGGCACGGGCGGCGCGGGCGTCCACCAGCACGCGCAGCTTGGCGGGCAGGCCCAGGGGGCCGATGAAGCCCACGGCTACGCCGGTCGCGGCCTCGGCCTCGTCGGCATCGGCCAGGCGCAACTGGCTGGCGCCCAGCGCCCGCGCCGCCTTGACCATGTTGAGCTCGTCGTCGCCCATGAGGAAGAGCACGGCGGGCTCGTCGTCGGCCATCACCACCACGCTCTTGACGATGCGGTCCTGGGGCAGCTTCAGCATCTCCGCTTGCTCGGCGACGGTGCGGATGCCCGGGGTCCGCACCTTCTCGGGCGCCAGCGCGCCGTCGCAGGCCGGCACGGCCGGGCGGCCCTGGGCCAGCTCCAGATTGGCGGCGTAGGCGCACTGGTGGCAATAGACGATGGCATCCTCGCCGGAGTCGGCCAGCACGTGGAATTCGTGCGAGGCCTTGCCGCCGATGGAGCCGGTGTCCGCCTCCACCGCCCGGAACTCCAGCCCCAGGCGGCTGAAGATGCGGCCGTAGGCCTCGTACATGGATTGATAGGTCAGCGCCAGGCTGTCCTGGTCGCCGTGGAAGGAATAGGCGTCCTTCATCAGGAATTCGCGCCCGCGCATGAGTCCGAAGCGGGGCCGGATCTCATCGCGGAACTTGGTTTGGATCTGATAGAAGTTGGCCGGCAGCTGCCGGTAGGAGCGGATCTCCCGGCGGATGAGGTCGGTGATCACCTCTTCGTGGGTGGGACCCAGGCAGAAATCGCGCTGGTGGCGGTCCTTGATGCGCAGCAGCTCTGGCCCGTACTGCTCCCAGCGGCCCGACTCCTCCCACAGCTCCGCCGGCTGCACCATGGGCATCAGCACCTCCTGCGCCCCGGCCCGGTCCATCTCCTCGCGCACGATCTGCTCCACCTTGCGCAGCACCCGCAGCCCCAGCGGCAGCCAGGTGTAGAGCCCCGCCGCCAGGCGCCGGATCATGCCCGCGCGCATGAGCAGCTGATGGCTGATGACCTCCGCTTCGGCGGGCGTTTCCTTGAGGGTGGGAATGAGCAGTTGAGAGCGTCGCATGTCTAATCCGATGAGCCAGTGGAAGTTACGGCCATATTAAGCAGATAAGGTCTGAAAATGAAGTCTGGAAAAACGGCGCCCGTGTGTTTAGTCTGGAACCCGGTTGGCGGCCAGCCTTGACAGCACGGAGCCAAATCCGGATATTTAGACTTTGTCTACACAGTATTCCCACCACCCTGATGGAGGTCCCCATGTCTGTACTCGTCGGTAAAACCGCCCCTGACTTTGTCGCGCCTGCTGTGATGGGTGACAACACGATCAACGAAAACTTCCGCCTGTCCGAATTCACCAAGGGCAAGTACGCCGTGGTGTTCTTCTGGCCCCTGGATTTCACCTTCGTCTGCCCCTCCGAAATCATCGCCTTCGATCACCGCTGGGAAGAGTTCCAGATGCGCAACTGCGAAGTGATCGGCGTGAGCGTGGATTCCCAGTACACCCACTTGGCCTGGAAACGGACGCCCGTGGAGCAGGGCGGCGTGGGCAACCTGCGCTTCCCCATGGTGGCCGACCTGACCCAGTCCATCGCCCGGGACTACGACGTGCTCTTCAACAACAGCGTGGCGTTGCGCGGCACCTTCCTGATCGATCGCGACTTCGTGGTGCGCCATCAGGTGATCAACGATCTGCCCCTGGGCCGCAACGTGGACGAGGCCATCCGCATGGTGGATGCCCTGCAGTTCAACGAGGAGCACGGCGAGGTCTGCCCCGCCGGCTGGCAGAAGGGCCAGGCCGGCATGAAGGCCTCTCCCGAGGGCGTGGCCGAGTACCTGTCCCAGCACGCCAAGCAGTTGTAGTTCGCGCGTTCGCCGCCGGCCGGCGCCGGCGGACTGCGGCAGCCCCCGCTTTCCCTTGAAAGCGGGGGTTGTTTCATTTAGGGTTGCTCGTTATGAAGCTGAAAAAGAACACCTGGTTTGCCTTGTTGCTGCTGATCCTCGGCGCCGCCGGCGTGGCCGAGGGGCGCTGGTTCGAGCGGGTGCGGGAGGACGTCGGCGACTGGCTGTCCCTGGCCGGCGCCCGGCCGCCCGCCTCGCCCCAGTTGCTGGTGGCGCAGGGTACCCTGGAAGTGGCCTTCTCGCCCAACGGCGGCGCCACGGAAATGATCATCCGCGCCATCAACCAGGCGCGCGAGCGCATCTGGGTGCAGGCCTACAGCTTCACCAGCGCCCCCATTGCCCGGGCGCTGGTGGAGGCGCACAAGCGTGGCGTTAAGCTCGTGGTGGTGCTGGACAAGAGTCAGCGCACCGCCAACTACTCGGAGGCGGACTACTTCGCCAACCATGCGGTGCCCACCTTCATCGATGACCAGCATGCCATCGCCCACAACAAGGTCATGATCATCGACGGCGATACCCTCATCACCGGCTCCTTCAACTTCACCAAGGCGGCCGAGAAGAGCAATGCCGAAAACGTGATGATCCTGCGGGGCAATCCCAAGCTGGCGGAAGCCTATGCCAAGAACTTCCTTTACCACCGGGCTCATTCGACCGCCTTCGCGGCGCGGCATGGGCTGGATTGACGCGCCAGTCCCGCCAGGCCCGGCCAGCCGCCTTCCGCGGGTTGCCGGGAGCGGCTATCATGCCCGACATGTCTGAAGCCGCCTTGGACCCGCTCCTGCTCGAAGACGTGCTCGCCGAACGCGCGGCGCTCGCCACGGCGCTGCTCGACGCCGCGCCCCGCTTGGCGCGCGGCCAGGAGCCGGCGGTGCTCCTGCGCATCCTGTGCGACGCGCTGACGGATGCCACGGCGCACATCCGCCTGGCCTGGATGACGGTGAGCACGGCGGATGCCCAGGTGCTGACCCCGCAGTACGCGGTCGGGCCGGCCACCGGCTATGCCCAGGCCGTGGCCCTGGACAACGGGCCGCACATGTCCCGCTGCCCGACCCGCCTGGCGTTGGCCACCGGCCAGGCCCAGCTGGCGGCGGTGCCCGACGACCGCTTCTTTTCCGCCTGGCGGGCCCTGGCCGCCAATCACGGCATCGCGGAAATCCTCAGCTTTCCCCTGGAACTCGGCAAGGATCAGCTGCGCGCGGTCATCACCCTCTACGCCGACGTGCCCGGCTACTTTCGGCGGATCGGCACGGAGATCTTCAGCGCGTTCACCCGCCTGGGCCAGGAGCTGCTGCAGCAGGCCATGCTGCGCTCCCAGCTGGAGGCGGTGGAGAGCTTCGATTCGCTCACCGGACTGTTGAGCCGGCGCGCCATCCAGGACATCGCGGAGCTGGAGCTGGCGCGCTGCCATCGTCACCGGCGGCCGCTGGCCCTGCTGCTCTTCAACCTGGACCGCTTCAAGCTCATCAACGACGGCTTCGGGCATCAGCAGGGCGATGCGGTGCTGAAGCAGGTGGCGCAGCTGGCCCGCACGGTCCTGCGCAAGGGCGACTTCGTCGGCCGCTGGAGCGGCGGGGAAATCCTCTGCCTGCTGCCCGATGCCGACGAGGCGATGGCCCTGGACATGGCCGAGCGGCTGCGCTTGGCGGTGGCCGACATGCGCGTGCGTCTGGGTGCCGACGCGGTGCAGGTCAGCATCAGCGCCGGCATCGCCGCCTATCCCGGCGATGGCGAGAGCCTGCACGCCCTGTTGGCCGCCGCCGATGCGGCCCTCTATGAGGCCAAGGCCGCCGGGCGCAACCGCGTCATGGGCGCCAACCGGCTGCCGCAGCGGCTCTTCCGCATGGGTTCGACCCTGGACACAGCCCTGCGCGACGGCCGCATCGCCGCCGCCTACCAGCCCATCGTCGAGCTCGCCAGCGGCCGGGTGGTGGCGGACGAGGCCTTGGCGCGGCTGCAGGAGCCGGAGGGCGGCGTGCTGGATGCCTGTCATTTCATGGACGCCGCTACCCGGCTGCAACTGGCCCACCGCGTCGACTACGCCGTCTTCCTGCACGCCCTGAGCCGCTGCTGGTCGCAGATGCAGGCGGGTTCCGCCCTCAAGCACTTCATCAACATCTCCGGCGACCTCATGCGCCATCCCGAGCTGGTCGAGGACATGCTGCGCCACGCCAAGAACACCTGTCCGGCCTGCGCGGACAACCCGGGGCTGGAGAAGCCCATCGTCATCGAGATCACCGAGCGGGAGCTGCTGGGCGATGCGGAACTGGCCCGGGAGCTGCTCATGCCCTTCCTGGACTTCGGCTTCCGCCTGGCCCTGGACGACTTCGGCAGCGGCTACTCCTCTTTCCAGTACCTGGCCGACCTGCCTTTCACCTACCTCAAGATCGAAGGCTCCTTGGTGCGTCGCGTGCAGGAACCGCGCGTGCGCGCCATCCTGCAAGGCATCCAGAACACCGCCAGCGACCTGGGCCTGATCACCCTGGCCGAGTTCATCGAGGACGAGGCGACGGCGGAGCAGCTGCGCCGGATTGGGGTGGATTGGGGGCAGGGGCACTATTTTGGGGGGCCGGTGTTGGAGGAGGGGAGATAGCCTGGGCTGAGCTGGATTCAGCCCAAGCGTTGGAGCGGGTTGCGCCCGCGGATGGCTGGGTGTCGGGGGGTGCCCGACAGCAACTTCCTTTACCGTTCGCTGCGCGCACGTTCGGCTGCGCCTCGCGTAAACGGGCCGCGCCCGTTACATGAGGCGCCATAGGCGCCGACAGCGCAGCGGTAAACTCCTCTTGGTCGTTTTGCCGCTTTCGCCGCGCTCGCGAAACTTCGCTGCGCTTGTTTTGCCGTTCGCTGGGGTCGTGCGCGCCAACACCGGCACGGTGCAAGCCCTCCGTCTGTCGCGTCCGAGCGTAGGAGCGAGCTTGCTCGCGATTCGATGGCGGCCGCTCCCGTCGATCGCGAGCAAGCTCGCTCCTACACGCCCTCACCGGCACCCGCTCAGCCTCAGGCGCCCATTCTCCGTTGCCGGCGCCCGCCGGGAGCGGGCAGGGTGAGGGCTCGTCGTGGCGATGTCCGGCGGCGCCAGCGGAAAACCGTGCGCCAAGGCGTGCGGAAGCGAGCTTGACACGGCGCCGCGCGCCCCCAGCCTTGTCACGAATCACGAATCACGAATCACGAATCACGAATCACGAATCACGAATCACGAATCACTCCCGCCTTATCCGCTTCCACTGCTTCAACAGCTTTCGCCGCGCTTCCAGGGCGGCGTGGTATTGCCAGCCGGCCAGCAGGCCCGCTTCGCGCTGGAGCTGGGCGGTGGCGCGGGGGGACAGGAGGGCGTCGAGCTGGGTGGGAGTGAGGGCGGCGTCATGGAGCCGGCCCAGCTGTTTTTGCAGCTTCAGCAGGCGCCGGGCGAGCCTGTCGCTGCCTGCGGGCAGGACGGGCATCAGGGCTTGCAGGGCATAGCGCAGTTTCTTGCCGCGGATGCGCAGCCGGTGGAGGGCGGTGGGATCGTGCCAGTCCGTGGTGCTGCCGGCCTTGCGCAACCCCTTGAGCCACTGGCGCAGGCGCGCTGTGCTGAACTCGGCCAGGGGCGTCTCGCCGTGCAGAGGGGTGGTCAGGAGCCAAGCCCACAGCTCCAGCAGCACGGGGGTGGACTGGCCGTGGCCAACGGCCTCCCGTACCGGTGCCAGGGCATGGCGGCGCTGCTTGCCCAGCAGTGCGCCGAGGGCGTCCTGGCCGGGGAGGGGGAAAGGGGCGTCGGCCCGCAGCGCCTGCCAGGCACCAATGAGCACGTCGATCTCCCGCATTGAAGCCAGGCTGCGGCCCCACTGGCGCAGGGCATCCTGATGCTCGTCGTAACCGCTGCCAAGCAGCGGCTTGGCAAAGGCGAGCAGGGCGCGCAGGCGGCGCAGCTGCACGCGCAGCTGGTGCAGGCTCTCGGCATCGTCGGGGACGTCCAGAAAGGCCGCTTGGCGGTCGAGCAGGCGGTGGATTTCGTGGATGAGCAAATGGCTCAGGACCGCACCGGCGGGTGCCGCGGGGTCAAGTTCGAAGTCGTCGGCAGCGAAGCGCGCCGGGCGGGCATCGAGGCCGGCGAGCAGCAGGGCGCGGTGGAACTTGCTGCGCGGTTCCGGCAGCAGGGGGAAATCGCGGGCGAGCCGGGCGCCGAGGCGCAGCAAGGCCTCCGGCTCGCCGGCCTTGAGTTCGAGCTCCAGCTCCAGGATCGCTTCGCGGGCCTCGCCGGCCAGGATCTCGCCCCGGTCGGCGGCGAACTCGATGGCATCGCCGGTGGGAGTGTGCAGATCCAGCATGGTGCGATCGAAGCGGGTGCGGAAGAGCTCTACCAGCGGCGCGTCGCCCACGGCCTCGCATAGCGCCGGGCCGATCGGGGTGGCCAGAAAGGGCGCGAGGTCGGGGGTGGGCTCCGCGACCGCCACGTTCCACTCGGGACGCTGGTGCAGGCCGCCGAAGCTGCTGCCGTCGGCCTTGACCGTGGCAACCCAGCGCGCGCCCTCGCGGCGGATGCGATAGGCGAGGCGCGCCTGGCGCAGGGCGCCGGCCGCGGTGTCGAAGTAGCGGGCTTCCAGATGCTCCTGCCGCGGCGGCTGGCCGCCGGCCAGTTCGAGGAGCGCGGGCGTCCGCAGGATGGCGTCCCAGCGGGCCGGATCGGTCAGATGCAGCTTGAGTTCCGTTTCCATGTCTCGACTCGTCTGTGGTGCCCCCGATGACGGCCGGCGGCGATTCAGCGCTCCAGCCCGCCGCGCACGAAGGTAAGGATGGCCAGCCAAGCGGGCAGCTCGGGGCGCTTTTCCGAGGCACGCAGGTCGGCAATGCCCGCGCCGAGTCCGGCCGCGCGCACATAGAGCTGACTGTCGCGCAACTGGGCCAGGGGGTGCAGCCCGAGCCGGCCGATGAAGTCCATGAGACTCCGGGTCGCGCGGCTTTGGGCGTTCACCCGGTTGGCGATGACGCCGATCGGGCGCTTGCCCTTGATCACCGGCTTTTGCTGCGCCAGCCGCTCCAGGAAGCGCGCGCTGGCGTCCATGTCGAAAGGCGAGGGCATGAGGGGGACGAGCAGGCAGTCGGCCTCGTCCACCAGCCGTTCGAGCTTTTTGGTCTTGACGCCCGGCGGGGCATCGATGACCACGTAGTCGGCCTTGGGCCAGTCGTCGGGCTCCAGCTCGCGGGCATCCACGGCGGCGATGGCGGGCAGCTGCGCCGGACGACGGCGGGCCCAGTCCAGGCTCGATTGCTGCGGGTCGAGGTCGGCCAGCACCATGCGCTCGCCGTGCAGGGCCAGGAGGCTCGCCAGGTTGGTGGCTACCGTGGTCTTGCCGCTGCCGCCCTTGCTGTTGATGACGAGCACGCGGCGGGGCGCCGGATGGCGGGCCATGGGCTTGCCTCAGGGCTGCTGCGGCAGCGCGGCGTCCAGCACCATCTTGTCGAAAGCCTCGGCGCTCATCAGGCCGTGCGCCACCACGATCTCGCGCACCGGGCGGCCGCTGTGCTGGGATTCCTTGGCGATCTCGGCGGCCTTGGCGTAGCCGATCGCGCGGTTGAGCAGGGTGGCCAGGCCGACGCTGGTGTGGGCATAGTCGCGGCAGCGCTCGCGGTCCACCGTGAGGCCGACGACGCCGCGGTTGGTGGCCGCCTGGAGGGCATTGGTGAGCCAGTCCATGCCGTCGAAGAGGGCGGAACCCAGGGCCGGCATCATGACGTTGAGCTCCAGTTGCCCGGCGGCGGCCATCTGCGCGGCGGCGTGGTCCTGGCCGAGCACCTGGTAGGCCACCTGGTTGAGCATTTCGAACATGACCGGATTGACCTTGCCGGGCATGATGCTGGAGCCGGGCTGCACGGCGGGCAGGGTGATCTCGGCCAGGCCCGTGCGCGGCCCGGAGGCCAGCAAGCGCATGTCGTTGGCGATGCGGGTGATCTCGATGGCGAGGGCGCGCAGGGCGCCCGAGAAGGCCGCGAGATCCGCCATGCTCTGCATTTGGGCGATGATGTTGCCGGCCGGCACGATGGGCTCGCCGGAAAGGCGGGCGAGTTCCTCGGCGGCGCGCTTGGCGTAGCCCGGCGCGGTGTTGAGCCCGGTGCCCACGGCCGAGCCGCCCAGGCCGATGGCGCAGAGATAGGGGCGCTGGGCCTCCAGTTGGCCGGCCACGCGGCGCAGGGTCCAGGCATAGGCGCTGAATTCGGCGCCCAGGGTGGTGGGCACGGCATCCTGCAGGTGGGTGCGCCCGCTCTTGACCGTGTCGGCCTCCTGCACCGCCAGGTCGGCGAAGGCCTGGGCCATGCCCTCCACGGCATCCAGGAGGCGCGGCAGCTTGGCCAGCACGGTCAGGCGGATGGCGGTGGGGATCAGGTCGTTGGTGCTCTGCCCCATGTTGACGTGGTCGTTGGGGTGCACCGGCTCGTAGCGGCCCTTCTCGCCGCCCAGGCCGATGTTGGCGAGGTTGGCCAGCACCTCGTTGGCGTTCATGTTGTGGCTGGTGCCGGCACCGGCCTGGAAGCGGTCCACCACGAACTGGTCCCGGTGCTTGCCTGTCAGCACCAGCTCGCAAGCCCGGCGGATGGCCTCGAAACGCTGCGCGTCCAGCCAGCCCGCCGCATGGTTGGCCACGGCGGCGGCCAGCTTGATGCGCACGGTGGCGGTGATGAAGTCGTCATCGGGCCGGCGGCCGGAGATGGGAAAGTTGTGCACGGCGCGGGCGGTCTGGATGCCGTACCAGGCGCTTGCGGGAACGGGCAGGGTGCCGAGGCTGTCGGTCTCGTGGCGAAAGGCGTCGTCATTCATACAGTGGGGTCTCGGTATATTTCGCTAGCAAAATGGCTTGGGCGGCCCGGCACGCTTCCTCGGCGCCGGGCCGGCGCTTCACGTAGCTGCCGTCGGACTGCATGTCCCAGGCGCTGCAGTTGTCCGCCAGGTAGAGCTCCAGCGTCTCGCGCATCACGCGCTTGCGCAGGTCGGACGCCTCGATGGGAAAGGCGACTTCCAGGCGGCGGAAGAAGTTGCGGCTCATCCAGTCGGCGCTGGCGGCCCAGACCTCGGGCTCGCCGCCGTTTTCGAAACAGTAGACCCGGCTGTGTTCCAGGAAGCGGTCCACCACGGACAAGACGCGGATGTTGTCGGACACGCCGGAAATGCCGGGCCGCAGGCAGCACACGCCGCGCACGATGAGATCGATGCGTACGCCGGCGCGCGAGGCCTCGTAGAGGGCGCGGATGATTTCCGGCTCCAGCAGGGAGTTCATGCGCGCAATGATGCGCCCGCCCTTGCCGGCGCGGGCCAGTTCGGTTTCGCGGCGGATGCGCGCCAGGATGCCGGCGTGCAGGCTGAAAGGCGCCTGCAGCAGCTTGCGCAGCCTGGGCGCGCGGCCCACGCCGGTCAGGTGCATGAAGAGATCGTTCATGTCCTGGGTGAGATCCGGATCGGCGGTCAGCAAACTGAGATCGGTGTACTGGCGCGCCGTGCGCGGATGGTAGTTGCCGGTGCCGAGGTGGCCGTAGAGGCGGATGCCCGTCTTTTCGCGCCGCACCACCAGCGCCATCTTGGCGTGCGTCTTGTGGCCGACGATGCCGTAGACCACCTGGGCGCCCACCGCCTCCAGCCGTTCGGCCAGGGCGATGTTGTTGGCCTCGTCGAAGCGCGCCTTCAACTCCACCACCGCCGTCACCTGCTTGCCCGCCACCGCCGCGTCGATCAGGGCGTCGACGATGGGCGAGTTGGGCGTGGTGCGGTAGAGGGTCTGCTTGATGGCCAGCACGTCGGGATCCTGCGCCGCCTGGCGGATGAACTCCACCACCGGGCTGAAGCTCTGGTAGGGGTGGTGCAGCAGCAGGGGACGGCGGCGCAGCAGGGCGAAGAGGCTGGTGTGGCCGCTGATCGCCTTGGGCTGGGCGGGCGTGAAGGGCGGAAACAGCAGGTCCGGGCGGTTGGCGAGGTCGATCACCGCCATGAGCCGCGCCAGGTTGACCGGGCCCGGCACCTGGAAGAGGTCGCTGTGCTCCAGCTTGAAATGCTTGAGCAGGAATTCGACCACTTCGGGTGGGCAGGTGTCGGCCACCTCCAGGCGCACCTCCTCGCCGAAGTGACGGCGCGGCAGCTCGCCGGCCAGGGCCGAGAGCAGGTTGTCCACCTCCTCCTCGTCCACGAAGAGCTCGCTGTTGCGCGTCACCCGGAACTGGTGAAAGCCGGTGACCTTGAGCCCGTGGAAGAGCCGGTCCACGTTGTCATGGATGATGGAGGACAGGAAGATGAAATCGTTGGGGCCGGCGATGTGGGTGGGCAGCTTGACGATGCGCGGCAGCACCCGCGGCGCCTGCACGATGGCGATGGGACTGCTGCGGCCGTAGGCGTCGCGGCCTTCCAGGGTGACGGCGAAGTTGAGGCCCTTGTTCTGCACCTTGGGGAAGGGGTGAGCGGGATCCAGGCTCATGGGCGTGAGCACCGGCAGCACCTCGCGCTCGAAGTAGAGCCGCACCCACTCGCGCTGCGCCGCGGTCCAGTCGGCGCGGCGCAGGAAGCAGATGCTTTCCCGGGCCAGTTCCGGCAGCAGGCACTCGTTCAGGCAGCGGTACTGCTCGCCGATCAGCCGGTGCGTTTCCGCCGACACCGTTTCCAGCACGGCCTCGGGCAATGCACCGTCGGGACCGGTCTGCGTGGAACCAAATGCGATTTGCTGGATCAGACCCGCTACCCGCACTTCGAAAAACTCGTCCAGGTTGTTGGAAACGATGCACAGGAACTTGAGGCGTTCCAGCAGGGGCACCTTCGGATCCTGCGCCAGGGCCAACACGCGCCGGTTGAACTGCAACAGGCTCAGCTCCCGGTTGAAGTACAGGCTGGGATGGTCGAGGGCGAGTTCGGTAGTGTCGGTCAGGTCCATCGATTAAACTGTTTGCCTTCTGCAGCGTTTATAGATGTGGCCGGACAGCAAGGGCTGACTTTGCTTAACAATAACACAGTGTTTCGGACGTTTGTACGAACAGGAGAGTGATGAATGCGTAAATCCTTTGTCTTGAGCGCGCTTGCGGGCGCGGTGCTGCTCGGCGCGGGCGGCCTGGCGCAAGCCAAGCTGGCCGGCGACCCGGTGGCCGGCGAGAAGATCTACAACCAGCAATGCGTCAGCTGCCACGGCGCCGAGGTCTTCACCCGGCCCGACCGGCGCGCCAAGAGCCAGCAGGACATCCTGATCTTCGCCCAGCAGAACTGCAACCGGGCGCTCAAGCAGCCCCTGAGCATGAAGGATCTGGAAAACGTGGCCACCTACATCAACAACAGGTACTACAAGTATGCGAAATAAGCCTATTTTTGAACGCGGCCTCTGGCTCGTCCTGCTGCTGTCTTTCTTCACCGTCCTGAGCACCCCGGCCCAGGCGGCGCAACCCGCCCCGGACTTCAAGCTGCCCGGGGTCGACGGCAAGCCCATCGAACTCAAGCAGTACCGGGGCAAGCTGGTGGTGCTCAACTTCTGGGCCACCTGGTGCCCGCCCTGCCGCAAGGAGATCCCCGATCTGGCCGATTTCTACACCCGCTACGGCGACAAGGCGGTGGTGCTCGGCGTGGCCATGGACGATCCGGACGAGGTCAAGGAGTTCGTGCGCATGTTCGACGTGAACTATCCGGTGGTCATCGGCGACAACAACGTGGCGAATCAGTATGGCCGCGTGCGCGTGCTGCCCACCACCTTCTTCATCGACCGCAAGGGCCAGATCGTCGGCCAGCAGGCCGGCATCGTGACGCCCGCGCAGCTCGAGCAGTTTGTGCGCAAAGGGACAGTCGCGACGCGCTGAGCTGTGCTAAGCGGTACAGTCCTTCGGCCCGGAGCAAGGCCCGCTGCCCCGGCAGCGGGCCTTTTGTTTGGGCCGCCGCTGGCATGCATTCTGCATTTGCTTGGGCAGAACAACAGATACACCCAAGGAGAGTGCTATGCGTGCCAGTCTGCGAGAGATCAAACCCACATCAGCCTACCGGCTTGCCTTTCTGCTCCTGCTCATCGTCTTTATGGCACTCGCCAGCCTGTCCGTCAAAGCCGCGGAGCAGCCGCGCAACCCCTCGGCCCACTTTTTCGAGCAAAGCTTCGGCGATTACCAGGACGAGCTCCAGAGCGCCGCCAAGTCCGGCAAGAAGGGCGTGCTGATCATGTTCGTGCAGGACGAGTGTCCCTTCTGCGAAAAAATGAAGGCCACCGTGCTGAACCAGCCGACGGTGCAAGACTTCTACCGCAAGAACTTCAAGATCTTCGAGGTGGACATCTACGCCAGCCAGGCGGTGAAGGACTTCGCGGGCCGCGAGATGCCCCAGCGTCAGTTCGCCCTGGCCCACCGGGCGCGCCTGACCCCCACTTTCGTCTTCGTCGGGCCGGACGGCAAGGAAATGGCCCGCTTCACCGGCTTCGCCGATCAGCAGACTTTCATGCTGCTGGGCCAGTTCGTGGCCAGCGGCGCCTACAAGACCGACAACTTCATCAACTACAAACGCAATCGCGCGCAGTCTTCCTGAGATGCGCGGCCTTTCGAGCATGGCGCGCCGGCGGGCACGCCGGCTGTCCTTGTGCGGGGTGCTGGCCTTGCTCCTGTCGGCACCCGGGGCGCAGGCTGCCCGGTTGCCGGAGCCGCTGACGCTGGAGGAATGCCTGCGCCTGGCCGACCAGGGCAATCCCTACATCGCGGCGGCCGAAGCGCGCTTGGCGGAAAGCGAGGCCGACCGGCGCATCGCCCGCAGTCCCCTGTTGCCGGACCTGCGCGCGGAAGGGCGGCTCGCCTGGGTGGAGCCCATCACCACCGCCGCCCAGTCGAGCCTGGTGGTCAACGGCGACGAATCCGGCTGGGTGGACGATCACCGCGCCAGCCTGCTCCTGCGCCAGCGCCTCTATGATTTCGGCCGCAGCAGCGAGGGGTTGGACGCTGCCAAGGCGCGCCTGACGGCGCGGCAGGTCGAACTGACGGATGTGCGCAACCAGCGCCGCATCGAGGTGATGGCGCGCTTCTTCGACGTGCTGCTGGCGGACCGCCGCCACGACGTGGCCAACGAGGCCATGGCGGTGGCCTTCGTGCGTTTCCGCGACGGCCGCGACCGCAAGGAAGTGGGACAGATCTCCGAGCTGGAGCTGGCGCGCCTGGAAGACACCTTCCGCACCCTGCGCAGCCGTTTCATCGAAACCCAGCATCAGCAGCGCCAAGCCCGCCTGCGCTTGGCCACCGCCCTCGGCGTGGAGGGGGAAATCCCCTCGCAACTGCTGCCGCCCAAGACCTTGCCGGGGCCGCGCGAGCTGGGCGAGTTCGAGGAGATTTATCAGGCGGCGCTGGCCAAGAACCCGGCCCTGCGCGCGGCGCAGGCGGAACTGGCCGCCGCCGAGGCGGACTACAGGGGGGCGCGGGCCAATTATCTGCCGACCCTCGACGCCGAGGCGCGGGCCAACTACTACACCCGCAAGTTCGTCACCCGCGACCGCTGGTATCTGGGGCTGGCCCTCGACTGGCCCTTGTACCAGGGCGGCGCCCAGGGCGGGCTGCGGAGCAAGGCCCTGGCGCGGCTGCAGCAGAGCAAGGCGTTGCTCGGCGAGCGCCGTCTGCGCCTGCGCGAGGTGCTGATGGACACGGTCGCGGAGATCCAGACCTTGACCGAACGCCTGCGCGAGGCGGAGACGCGCCTGCGCTACCGCAGCAAATCCCTGGACCTGGGCCGCTCGCTCTACGAGCTGGAGCTGCAGTCGGATCTGGGCAACTCGATGGTAGATTACACCGACGCCGAGCTGTTCAACGCCCAGGTGCAGTACCAGCTCACCCTGAGCCTGGCCCGTCTCGACGCCCTGCTGGGACAGCCGGTGCGCCTGGACGCGCCGGCCGTCCCCGCTTCCCCGAAGGAATCCGCCGATGCACAAGAGAAATAGCCATCCGACTCCGGGCCGTCTGCTGGCCCTCCTGCTTCTGACCAGCGCGGGCGCGGCATCGGCCGCGGACTACAGCGGCAGCCTGCGCGGCAATGCCCAGACCCTGCTGTCCGCCCAGGTTTCGGGCGAAGTGGTTGCGGTGCAGGCGCGTGCCGGCGAGCGGGTGCAGGCCGGCAAGGTGCTGGCGCGCCTGGATGCGCGCACGGCCCAGGCCCGCGTGCGCGATGCCGCTGCCCGCGCCGAGGATGCCAAGCGACAGCTGGAGCGCATGCGCATTCTCTACGAGCGCGGCGTCATTGCCGATCGCGATCTGGAAGTGGCGCAGCGCGACTACGATCAGAGCCAGGCCCAGTGGCAGGCGGCGCAGGTGGACTTGGCCCTGACGGAGATCCGTGCGCCCTTTTCGGGCCGGGTGCAGCGCAGCTACGTCAGCACCGGCCAGACCGTGGTGGCGCGCCTCAACGCGCCCCGGCTGTTCCTGCTGGCCCCGGACGGGCGCAGCCTGCGCTTGAGCGTGGAAGTGCCCGCCGGGCCGGCGCTGCGCGTCGGCGACAAGCTGCCGGTGCGCGCGGGCGGGCGCCGCTTTGATGCCGTGCTCATCCAGGTCCAGCCGGTCGCCTCCCGGCCCGACCGCCAGTTCCTGGTGCTGCAGGTGCTCCATGATGGGCGCAGTCTGCGCCCGGGCATGCAGGCCACGGTGATCCTGCCCGATGCCGCGGATCAGGCGGACGGCAAAAAGGTCGAAGGAAAGACGGAGGACGCGGCGGCAGAGCAACCCTAGGAGGCGGCCATGGCGCAGGCGTGCTCGGTGATCGTGGCGGGACGGGTGCAGGGCGTGGCCTTCCGCGCCCATGCCCGGCGGCGGGCGGCGGAACTGGGGCTGGCCGGCTGGGTGCGCAACCGGCGCGACGGCACGGTGGAAGTCTGGGCCGAGGGCGACGGGGCGGCCTTGCAGGCGCTTCTGGACTGGCTGCGCCGGGGGCCGCCGCTGGCGGAGGTGCGGGAGTGCCGGGTACGGTGGGAGTCGCCGCGGGGGATGGCGGGATTCGAGGTGCAAGAAACGGTGTAGCAGGTGGGGTGGAACTGGCCCAGCTCAAGCCTGGCAGGCAAGGAGCGGCTTGCGCCCGCTGTCCCTCACCTGTTCCCTCCACTCCCTGAAGATCTCGGCTGCTGACCAGCCGTTACGCCACCCCGAAGCGTTCCAATCGGCACTCGCCGCCCTCACAGCACAGCACGCTGCCGGTCTCGTACCAGTCGCCCAGCACGATGCGCCGGCAGGCATGGCCGTCGATGGTGTAGTGGTGCACGGCGGGGCGGTGGGTGTGGCCGTGGATGAGGAGGGGATAGGGCTGGCCGTGCGGGGCCGAGGGGTAAGGGGGATCGCCCCGGCAGGCGGCGAGCACGGCATCCGGGTTGACGTCCATGATGACCGGCGCCTTGTGCTGCATGGCATTGTGGCTGGCGTTGCGCAGATTGCCGGCCAGGCGGGTGCGCCAGGCATAGGGCAGCCGGCCCAGGGTGGCGCGGGTGAGGGGATGCTGGATGACGCGGCGGAAGCGCTGGTAGGCGACGTCATCGGTGCACAGGCGGTCGCCGTGGGTCAGCAGCGCCGGCTGGCCGTCCAGGATGATCACGCTCGGGTCGGGCAGGATGCGGGCGCCGCTGCGGCGGGCGAAATCGGCGCCCAGCATGAAGTCGCGGTTGCCGCCCATGATCCACACCGGTACGCCGCGCCCGGTGAGGGCGCGCAAGACATCGATGATCTCCCCGTGGGCCGGCTCCTGTTCGGCACCCCGGCCCACCCAGTATTCGAAGAAATCCCCCAGGATGTACAGGGCCGCCGCCTGGGCCGCCCGTTCCTCCAGAAAGCGGAGAAAGAGCTGGACCATCTGCGGTCGGGTGGCGCTGAGATGGAGGTCGGAGATGAAGAGAATGGGGCCGGTGACGGTCATCTTGGCTGGCATCGGGGGCGGCGTTGGCCGCCCCTCGCTGCGATCCTGCTATTTGATTTCCTCGGCGCTCTCGATGATCACCGGTTCGGTGGGCACGTTCTGGTGGAAACCTTGGTTGCCGGTGCGCACGTCCTTGATCTTGTCCACCACATCCATGCCCTGGACCACCTTGCCGAAGACGGCATAGCCCCAGCCCTGCGGGTTCTTGCCGCTGTGGTTCAGGAAATCGTTGTCGGCCACGTTGATGAAGAACTGGGCGGTGGCCGAGTGGGGGTCGTTGGTGCGGGCCATGGCGATGGTGCCGCGGGCGTTCTTGAGGCCGTTGTCGGCTTCGTTTTCGATGGGGGCGCCGGTGGACTTCTGCTGCATGTCCGCGTCGAAGCCGCCGCCCTGGATCATGAAGCCGTCGATGACCCGGTGGAAGATGGTCCCGTTGTAATGGCCGTTGCGCACGTATTCGAGAAAATTGGCGACGGTCTTGGGCGCCTTGTCCGCGTCGAGTTCCAGCACGATCTTGCCGTAATTGGTGTGCAGTGCCACTTGGGGATGGGCCATGGATTGCTCCTTGTCGTGAGAAGAAGGGGTGGGCGCCGGCGAGGAGCACGCCGCGATCCGGGCCAAGGCCAGCGGGCCCAGCACGAAAAAAGCCGCAAGCATCAACCGCCGGCGCATGGAAATTCTCCGGATGCATGGCCTATCCGTCCGCGGCTGCGGAGGCGGGCCGATGAACAGGGGCGATTATCTTACACTAATTGCCGAGGACAACTCTATTGCGTCCCTGGGTCTTGGCGGCGTAGAGGGCCGCGTCGGCGCGGCGCAGGCAGTCGGCCGGGATCTGATCGCGCATGGGATCGATGGAGATCACCCCGGCGCTCATGCTCAGGCCGTAACCGCGCAAGGCGGTGTGGGTCTGCAGGCGGGCATGGAAATCCGTGGCAAAGCGGCTGAATGCTTCCTGCTGCTGCGCCTCGGGCAGACTGATGCAGAGCACGGCGAATTCGTCGCCGCCGAGACGGGCGCAGAAATCGGAGGAGCGGGTGTGCTGGCGCAGGGTATCGGCGAAGAGCCGCAGGGCCGCGTCGCCGGCCAAGTGGCCGGCATTGTCGTTGACGGTCTTGAAGTGATCCAGGTCGATGAGCGCCAGGGTGACATGGATGCCGCGCTTGGCCAGGGACAGGGTGCGCTCCAGTTCCATCTCGAAGTGCCGGCGGTTGGCCAGGCCGGTCAGGGAGTCGCTCAAGCTGAGCTGCTCAAGCTGCTTCTGCTGCTGGTGGATGTCCTGGGCCAGTTCGCCGATGTCTTCCCAGAGGTTGGCGGTGTCAGCCAGACCGGGCTGGAGGTCCGGCAGCGTGGTCTGCCCCTGGTGAATGGCCGCCAGGGTTTCGTGCAACTGGCCCAGCTCCGCCTGCACCACCCGCTGCAGGCGCCGCTGGATCAGGGCGAAGGCCAGGATGACCAGGGCGGCGACGGCGAGATTCACCGCCGCCAGCACCAGCATGATCTTGCCGAACTCATAGCCCCGGGCATCCGTCTGCAATGCCCAGGGCGTGTGCGGGATCTGGATCCAGTCGCTTTGGAGCCAAGTGCCCCCCGGCGGCTGCGGGGTGCTGATGTAAATGATCTGCCCCCGACGGTCGCGGATGCGAAAATGCATGTCCGGCGAGGAGAAGTTCTCGAAGCCCTCGCGCAGGGAGCTGAAGCGGAAGCTGATGAAGACGTAGCCGATGATCTGGTCGCCGTCGGGGGCGCGTACCGGCGTCAGAGTGCCCACCTGCCCGCGCGTGGGGTCGGCCGGATCGTTGACCGGCAGGTCGGGCGCGCGATTGAGATTGGCGATCAGATAATGCAGCCGCTGCCGGCAGATGGGGCCCAGGGGGAAATCGCGCGATTCGTAGATTCTGCCGCCGGTGTCCACCAGCGCCAGGCTCAGGGTGCGCGGCATGTGCTGACGGCGGGTATCCAGCACCTCCTTGATGCGGTATTCCTCCTTGCGCAGCAGGAGGTCCTGGATTTCCGGATCCCGGGCCAGTGCCCGGCTGACCATGGAGAAGGAGTCCACGGTGGCGGCGATGCCCTGCGCCAGCTGTACCGCCTGGCTCTGGAGGATGCGCGACTCTTCCTGCTCGTAGCTCCTCAGCAGAAAGAAGCCGTTGATCGCCAAGGCCAGGATGCCTGCCAGCAGCACGATGGCGATCTGGGAGCGGGTGAGGTCGCGCAGGGAAAGGGGAGGCCGGGCCACGAACTACTCTTGGGTGCGGTGCAGGAAAAGGGCCTTGATGTAGGCGCTTTCGGGGATGCCCGGGTGAATGGGGTGATCCAGATCCTGATGCCCTTCGGCCAGCAGCTGCAGCGGCGCGCGCTGCTGGGCCGCGGCGCGCGCCACCTGCTCCAGCAGCAGGTCCCGGGACAGGTGGTGGGAGCAGGAAGCGCTCACCAGCATGCCGTCGGCGGCCAACACCTTGAGAGCCAGCTGGTTGACGCGCCGGTAGGCCTGCACGCCTTCGGCCATGTCCTTGCGCGATTTGATGAAGGCCGGCGGGTCCAGGATCACCACGTCGAAAGGCGGCGCCTCCGCCAGTTCCTTCAGGACCGCGAAGACGTCGCCGGCGTGGGTGTGCACGCGCGCCTCCACCTGGTTCAGGCGCGCGTTCTCGTGGACCAGCGCCAGGGCGGGCGCGGAGCTGTCCACGCACAGCACCTCGCGCGCGCCGAAGGCGGCCGCCTGCACGCCCCAGCCGCCCACGTAGCTGAAGAGATCCAGCACCCGGCGCCCAGCCACCCAGTCGCGCAGGCGCGCGCGATTGGCGCGGTGGTCGTAGAACCAGCCCGTCTTCTGCCCGCCCAGCACGTCGACCTGAAAACGGCAGCCGTTCTCCTCCACCGCCAGGCGCTCGGGGATGCTGTCGCGCGCTGTCTCCAGCACGGCGGGCAGGCCCTCCAGCTTGCGCGCGCTGCCGTTGTTCTTGAGCAGGATGCCGCGCGGCTGAACCAGGGCGCTCAGGGCGTCGAGGATGAGGGGCAGGGCGTTTTCCATGCCCCAGGTGGCGGTCTGCACCACCAGGTAATCACCGTAGCGATCCACCACCAGCCCCGGCAGCAAGTCGCCCTCGCCGTAGACCCAGCGGTAGAAGGGCACCGGGAAGTGCCGCTCGCGCAGGGCCAGGGCGCGCGCCAGGCGGGCCTGGAAGAAGTCGCGGTCGATGGGGGCGTGCGCGTCGCGGCTGACGAGCCGCGCGCAGATCAGCGACTGCGGGCTGACGAAGGCCAGGCCGACGTCCTTGCCCGCCGCGTCCTGCACCCGCGCCAGCGTGCCCGGCGGCAGGCCCTTGAGCGGGGTCAGGCGGGTATCCACTTCGTTGCTGAAGACCCACAGGTGGCCGTTGCGCAGGCGCTTGTCTTCGTTGCGCTTGAGTCGGAGGGCGGGGAGGGACATCCAGGATTCTCGTCTTAGCGGTGCGGGGCAGCGACTTTTCAGGATTTAACTTTTATAGAGTAGAAACTTTCCGGCCATTTGCAAGTCAAGCCGGGAAAGAGGGCGATTTTTCCGCCCATGGACGTGCCGCGCCGCACGTCGCCACCGCCAGCGGCCGTCCCGCGTGGATGGCAAGGATTTGCAATGGGAATCATCGAGAAACTGGCCGAAGAGCGCATCCTCGAGGCGATGCAGCGGGGCGAGTTCGACAACCTGCCCGGAGCCGGCAAGCCGCTGCAGCTCGAGGACCTGTCCATGGTGCCCGCGGAGCTGCGCATGGCCTACAAGGTGCTCAAGAATGCCGGCTGCCTGCCGCCGGAGCTGGAACTGCAGAGGGAGATCCGGCAGCTTTCGGATCTGCTGGGCGCCGTGGAGGACGCCGGCGAGCGCCAGCGGGCCATCAAGCGCCTGGATTATCTGATGGGCAAGTTGAGCCTCATGCGCGGCCGGGAGGTCAATGTCCAGATCGAGGCGGGTTACTACGAGAAGCTGCTGCGCAAGTTGGAGAAGGATTGAGTGCTGATGCTTGGGGGCGGGCTGCCAGCGCGGGCTGGCTTGCTCCCGGTTGCGCTTTGCGAAAACGGGCAGCGCCGGCTGCCTGAGGCGTCGCAGGGGCCGACAGCGCAGCGGCAAACTCCCGTTGGCCGCTGTCTCTGGCTTGCCCAGGAACCAAGAAACCAAAATCCTGAACCCCGCTGCCGCCGCCGGCCGTAGGAGCGGGCTGGCCCGCGATCCGCCGTGTCGACAGGCAAACAATCGTGGGCCAGCCCGATCCCGCATCCTTGCCGGCGTCCGTCGGGCACCAGGCCGGCGAGGTCTGTGGAGCCGGAGCGGCGTCAGAAGCGCAGGTCGTTGGGGTTGTTCTTGTCGATGCTGTAGGGCCCCGAGCCGTAGGCCGTGACGTAGAGCAGCCCGCCCATGATGGCGAGATTCTTCATGAAGTGGTTCATCTGGTTCTGCATCTGCGCAGGGTCCACGGCCCAGAAGTTATGGAAGATGAAGGTGACCGGAATCATCCACAGGAAGAGGGCCAGCGCGCCCCAGCGGGCGCGCCAGCCGAGCAGGATCATCAGGGCGCCGCCCAGCTCGACGAGGATGGACAGCACCAGCAGGACTTCGATCATGGGCAGGCTCTTGCTGGCCATGTAGCCGGCGGTTTGGGAAAATCCCGCCACCTTGTTGTAGCCGGACAGCAGGAACAGGAGCACCAGCAGAATGCGCCCGAGCAGCGGACCGTATTGCTTCATCGCGTTCATGATTCCTCCTTGGCGCTTTTGCCGGTATTTTTGCTCCTTACAGTGTAGCCGAAGTTTGCAACTCCCTTTGGCCTCAACCATTTGCCAATCCGCCGGCACCGGCGAACAATCTGCGCAGGAGGGGACATGCGACTGACACTGGATGCGCTGCAGGTGCTCGACGCCATCGACCGCAGGGGCAGCTTCGCGGCCGCGGCCGAGGAACTGCACCGCGTGCCGTCGGCGGTCACCTACACGGTCCAGAAGCTGGAGCAGGATCTCGACGTGCGGCTCTTCGATCGCAGCGGCCACCGGGCGGTGCTGACGCCGGCAGGCCGGGAGCTGTTGCGCGAGGGCCGCCATCTGCTGCGCGCCGCCGTGGAGATCGAATCCCGGGTCAAGCGCGTGGCCACCGGCTGGGAGGCGGAGCTGCGCATTGCCGTCAACGACCTCATTCCCCTGGGCCGCGTTTTCCCTCTGATCGCCGATTTCTATCGGGAAGAGTGCGGCACGCGCCTGCGCTTGCTGACGGAAGTCTACGGCGGCGGCTGGGACGCGCTGCTGTCGGAGCGGGCCGACCTGGTGATCGGTGCGCCGGGGGAGGGGCCGCCCGGCGGCGGCTATGCCACCCGCGTGATCGGCAATGTGGACTTCGTCTTCGTGGTTGCGCCCGACCATCCGCTGGCGCGCATGCCGGAGCCCCTGCCAAGCGAGGCGATCCTGCGCTACCGCGCCGTGTCCGCGGCCGACAGCTCGCGCAACCTGCCGCCGCGCACCTCCGGCCTGCTCTCGGGCCAGGACGTGCTCACCGTGCCCGATCTGCAGGCCAAGCGAGAGGCCCATTGCCTGGGCCTGGGCGTCGGCTTCCTGCCCGCAGTCATGGCGGCCGCCGACATGGCGGCGGGCCGGCTGCTGGTCAAGGCGGTGGCGGAGCCCAAGCCGGCGGCGCAGGTCTGCATCGCCTGGCGCAGCGGGCCGGCCGGCAAGGCCCTGCGCTGGTTTCTCAAGCGCCTGGAAGATCCCGCGCTGCTGGCCGGCCTGCTGCGCTAGCCCCTACCAGGGGATCTCGCGGCCGTCGTAGTTCAGGAAGCGCCCCGAGTCGGCCAGGGTGAAACGATCGATGATGCCGCGCATGCCGGCGACGCTGTCCGCAGCCGGCAGCGGTGCCTGCTCGCCGCCCATGCGGGTCTGCGCCCAGCCGGGATGCAGGATCAGCACGGCGATGCGGCGCGGCGCCAAGTCGATGGCCAGACTCTTCATGGCGGCATTGAGGGCGGCCTTGCTGCTGCGGTAGAGATAGCTGTCGCCGCTCGTGTTGTCGGCGATGCTGCCCATCTTGCTGGACAGCGCGGCGATCACGCGCCGGTCGCTGCGCGCCACCTGCGCCACGAAGGCCTCGGCCATCTTCACCGCCGCCATGGTGTTGATGCGGAACACCTGTGCCCAGCGCGCGTAATCCAGATTCCCGAAACCCTGTTGCGCCTCGTCGCCGTAGACGCCGGCATTATTGAGCAGCACGTCGATGGCGGCGTCGCGCAACTCGTCGGCCAAGGCGTCGATCTGCGCATGGTCGCCGACGTCCAGGCGATGCACGCTGAGCTGGGGATGCTCCCGGGCCAGCCGGTGCAGGGCGTCGGCCTGCTCCGGGCGCCGGCAGCAGGCGAAAACGCGCCAGCCCGCCTGCGCGTATTGACGGGAAAACTCCAGGCCCAGGCCGCGGTCGGTGCCGGTGATGAGCACGCTCGGCATGTCGATCTCCTCGTTACTTGACGCGATGCAGCTTGGGGGCAACCAGGTCGTCCAAGCCTTCCTGGCCGCACTTCACGCCGGCCAGATGGCAGCCCGCCTGCAGGATTTCGTCCAGGGTGAGGTCGCGCAGAAAGGCATCGATGACGGCGGCGTTGAAAGTGTCGCCGGCGCCGAGGGTATCCTTGACCTCGGGCGGCGCGAAGGCCGGGCTGTGATGCTGCTGGTCATAGCGGTCCAGGCCGTAGGCGCCTTCCTCGCCCCAGGCCACGATCAGATCCGCTTGCGGCGCCTGCTCCCGCAGCCAGTGCAGAAAGGGGTAGGGTTGGGCGAAGCCCTTGGCGTGGGCGTAGGCGCGCGAGCACAGCAGCACGTCCACCATGGGGAAAAGCTGCCGCACCCAGGGACGCGCTTTTTCCACCTCCAGCGAGCAGCGCAGGTCCGGCCGCTGGTCGCGCACGTGGCGCAGCATGCAGGCCAGCTCGCCGACGTTGCTGCGCGCCTCGAAGTGGATCCAGTCCCAGGGGGCGAGCCGGATCTGCTGGAAGCTGCCGAAGCTGTATTCGGGGATGTCGCGGTAATGGACGATGGTGCGCTTGCCGTCGCGGCGGTTCAGCAGCACGCAGGAGGTGGGCGGCCGGCCGGCCAGCTTCTGGCAGGCGCTGGTGTCGATGTGATGGCGGGCCAGATCCGCCAGGATCAGGTCCGACTCCGCGCCGTCCGCCAGCACCCCCGCCAGGGCGCAGCGGTGGCCGAGCTGGCTGAGCACCGCCAGCGTGTTGGCGGCGTTGCCGCCTCGGCGCATCTGCATGTCCTGGGCGCGGACCTCCGAGTCCTCCCGGGGATAGTCCTCGAGCGCGAAGATGAGGTCGAGTGTGGCGTTGCCGACGGCGAGGATATGTTTCATGGCGTTCGGACCCGGAAAGTTTCGGACAGGCTATGAAGATCGTCTGGCCGGGGATAGGGGCGAAGGTCGCAGGACGCACCGGGCAAGCCGACCCGCGCGTCCTCGATCCGATCATACGGCCAAGCGTCCGCCATGACAAAGCGGCCGCGGTTGCGGCCGATGCGTGCCGCCACTACCATAAACCCATGACAACGATCACCCGCTTTGCACCGAGTCCCACCGGGCTCATCCACCTGGGCAACGTGCGCACCGCGCTCTTTTCCTGGCTGGCGGCCCACCGCGGCCAGGGCCGCTTCATCCTGCGCATCGAGGACACCGACGCCGAGCGCTCGCGGCCCGAGTATGTCGCCGCCCTGATGGCCGATCTGCGCTGGCTGGGGCTGCACTGGGAGGAGGGGCCGGAGGCGGGCGGCCCGCATGGCCCCTACCATCAATCCGAGCGCGGCGCGGTCTACGCCCGCTACTACCATGAGCTCGAAGCGCAGGCGTTCGCCTATCCATGCTTCTGCTCGCCCGAGGAGCTGGAGCTGTCGCGCAAGCTGCAACTGAGCCAGGGCCGGGCACCGCGCTACGCCGGCGCCTGCCGCCGCCTGTCCGCCGCCGAGCGCGCCGCGCGCCTGGAAGCCGGCCATCAGCCCACCCTGCGCTTTCGCGTGCCGGAAGGGCAGACGGTCGAGTTCACGGACGTGGTGCGCGGGCCGCAGCGTTTCCAGAGCGACGACATCGGCGACTTCATCATCCGCCGCGCCGACGGCACGCCCGCCTTTTTCTTCTGCAACGCCATCGACGACGCCTTGATGGAGGTGAGCCTCGTCCTGCGCGGCGAGGACCACCTCACCAACACCCCGCGTCAGATCCTGCTGCTGCAGGCCCTGGGGCTGCCGGTGCCGGGCTACGGCCACATGGCGCTCATCGTCGGCGACGACGGCCAGCCCCTGTCCAAGCGCAACGGCTCGCGCAACGTGGCGGAGCTGCGCGAGGCGGGCTATTTCCCCGAGGCGGTCGACAATTACCTTGCCCGCCTGGGCCACAGCCTGGACAGCGACGCGCTGCTGGACCTGGCGGGGCTCGCCGCCCGCTTCGACGCGGCCCACCTGGGCCGCTCGCCGGCGCGCTTCGACCCCCAGCAGCTCGACCATTGGCAGCGCCAGGCCCTGCTCACCCTGCCTTGGGAGCGGATCTGGGCCTGGCTGGCGGACTATCTCGCCACCCCGGTGCCGGAGAGCCGGCGCGAGGCCTTCGTCACTGCCGTGCGCGCCAATCTCAACGGCCCCGAGGAGGCCGAGCTCTGGGCCGCCGCCTGCTTCGGCGACGCGCCCCTGGAGCCCGGGGCCCACGCCGTGATCGCCGGCGCGCCCGAGGCCCTGTGGCCCGCCGCCCTGGCGGCGCTGGATACCCACGGCACCGACTTCAAGGCCCTCGCCGCCCAGGCCGGGCAGGCCGCCGGGCTCAAGGGCAAGCAGCTCTTCATGCCGCTGCGCGCCGCCCTGACCGGCCAGACCCATGGCCCCGAGCTCGCCCAGCTCCTGCCCCTCATCGGCCCCGAGCGCGCCCGCGCGCGCCTGCAACGCATCGCCAACCTAGAGTCCTGATTCCATGCTCATCTACAACACGCTGACCCGCCGCAAGGAAGAGTTGGTCCCCATCGAGCCCAACCACGTGCGCATGTACGTCTGCGGCATGACCGTCTACGACCACTGCCACCTGGGCCACGCCCGCGTCATGATCACCTTCGACATGGTGGTACGCTACCTGCGCGCCAGCGGTCTGCGTGTGACCTACGTGCGCAACATCACCGACATCGATGACAAGATCATCCGCCGCGCCGCCGAGAACGGCGAGCCCATCGATGCGCTGACGGACCGCTTCATCGCGGCCATGCACGAGGACGAGCGCGATCTCAACGTGCTCCTGCCCGACCTGGAGCCGCGCGCCACCTATCACGTGCCCGGCATGATCGCCATGATCCAGACCCTGATCGAAAAGGGCCACGCCTACGCCGCGTCCAACGGCGACGTCTACTACGCCGTGCGCAGCTTCCCCGGCTACGGCAAGCTCTCGGGCAAGAGCCTGGAGGACCTGGAGGCCGGCGCCCGCGTCGAGCCCGGCGAGGCCAAGCGCGATCCGCTGGACTTTGCCCTGTGGAAGGCCGCCAAGCCCGGCGAGCCGGCCTGGGATTCCCCCTGGGGGCGGGGCCGGCCCGGCTGGCACATCGAGTGCTCGGTCATGTCCATCGACGCCCTGGGCTGCCACTTCGACATCCACGGCGGCGGCATGGACCTGCAATTTCCCCACCACGAAAACGAGATCGCCCAAAGCGAGGGCGCAACCGGCTGCCATTTCGCCAATCTCTGGATGCACAACGGCTTCGTGCGCGTGAACGAGGAGAAGATGTCCAAGTCGCTGGGCAACTTCTTCACCATCCGCGAGCTCCTGCCGCGCTTCGGCGGCGAGGTGGTCCGCTTCTTCATCCTCTCCAGCCATTACCGCAGCCCGCTCAACTATTCCGACGAGAACCTGGAGATCGCCAAGAACGGCCTCACCCGCCTCTACACCGCCCTGAAGGGCGTGGAAGCGGCCCACTACGTCTCCTTCGAGGAGATCCCGGCGCAGCTCTCGCCCTGGCTCACCCGCTTCATCGCCGCCATGGACGACGACTTCAACACCCCCGAGGCCCTGGCCGTGCTCTTCGAACTGGCCACCGAGCTCAACCGCGCCAAGGGCGTCGACGAGTCCCTGGCCGCCGAGCTGGCCGGCCTCCTGAAGCGCCTGGGCCACACGCTGGGGCTGCTGGAGCAGGACCCGGTGGCCTTCCTGCAGGGCGGGGCGGGCGCCGTGCTGGATGTGGCCCGCATCGAGGCGCTCATCGCCGAACGGGCGGCGGCGAAAAAGGCGAAGAATTATGCGGAGGCGGACCGGATACGGGCGATGCTGTCGGAGGAGGGCATCGTGCTGGAGGATGGGGCACAGGGGACGACGTGGCGGCGGGGGTGAGGTGTGCTGATGCCGGCGCCGCGCAGTTTGCGTTTCTGAGGGATGGAGCGGGCTGACGCCCGCGGGTAATCGGGTGTCGGGGGTTGCCCGACGGCAACTTCCGTTCTTTTGTTCGTCCAAAGAAAGGAAGCAAAGAAAACGACGTCCCGTTGCCCTGCCCTGCAGGTTCCCTGCGCGCCTCCCGGCCGCTCTGGCTCAGACCACCCCGTTGCCCCGCCCCTGCGCGACGCGGCGGGGCAACGGGGTGGGAACAGCGCCCCCCAACCCCCGTTGGGCTTCGCTGCACTCAGCCCAACCTACCTAGGTTGCCGCCGCCGACCGTAGGAGCGGGCTCGCCCGCGATCCGCCGTCCCGGCCGCCACCGAATCGCGGGCCAGCCCGCTCCTACGCGCCTGCGCGCGTTACTCGCTGCGTTCGCTTTCCTGGACGCGCAAGCGAGTAGGTTGGGCTGCGCCTGCGTAGCCCAACCGGTCTAACGTAGGAGCGAGCTTGCTCGCGATCCCTGTGCCGACCAGCGAGCCATCGCGGGCGAGCCCGCTCCTACAGCCGGGGATGCTGGCCCGCCAAGCTTTGGCACGGCACCGCAGCCCCCGAATACCCGCTCCCGCCGGGAGCGGGCAGGGTGAGGGCCGACGCGGCGATGCCCCGGCGCCGACCTCGGCCGTACTGGTTCACAGGATGCAGGAGCGAGCTGGCCCGCGATCGGTCATGCCGGCCGGCAACGTGTATCGTGGTCCAGCCCGCTCCTGCTGGTCGTTCCTGCGGCATTCCCGGTCGTGGTGGTGCATCAGGGGGCAATTCGAAACGAAAGCGGCCCGGGCGATCGGGCCGCTTTTTTGCTTCTGCGTTACCGCATGGCCGGACGGGAGCCGGGGGTGGAGCGGTCAGGGGGCGGGCTGAGGCCTGGCTCGCGGCCTTCGACGTTTTCCAGCGCAGCCTCGCCGCGGGTGGGGGCGCGCATCATGTCGGGGGAGATCTCGGGCGGGCCCTCGAAGACGGAATCCAGCAGGACGTCGAGCACGCCGGCGGCGCGGGCGCGCTCGATGGCCGCGTGGGTGATCAGCTCGCCCGTGTTGAGGAGCACGTTGTCGGCCGGATCGAGGATCACGCGCGTGACCGGGCGGCCGAGGGCGCGGTTGATGCGGTTCTGCAGCGAGCGCTGCTGCGACTCCGTGCGCTTGCCCTGCACCGCGTCGGCCAGCTCCGCAGCCTTTTCCTTGAGCGTTTCCCAGAGGCTGCCCGCCTTTTCCCGGGTGGCTTGCACGCCCTGGCTGGCCATGCCCAGGCCGGCGGAGGCGATGAGCTCCCGTTCTCTGCCGTGCAGGCGCGCCTGTTCCAGCGTGTCGCGGGTGATGACCATGCCCGGGGCGATGAGGGTGGAGCCGTTGGGCAGGACGACTTCGCGGCCGGCGGTCCGGCCCACCACGGCCTCGGCGGTGCTGGAGGTGCCGCTCGCCGTTAGGCTGCCGAGGCGCTCCTTGCCGCTGCTCCAGGCTTCGCCCATGACGCCGCCGCCGGCCGCCAGCACGAGCTGGCTCAGGCGCGCGGCGGCTTCGGCCCGCTCGGCCTGCTCGCGGGTGATGCTTTCGCCCTTGCTGACCAGGATGGTCTCTGCGGCACCCTCAGCGGGCGAGGCGGGGATCAGCACGTCGCGGGCGGCGGTCTTGCCGACGACGAACTCCTTCTGCCGCTCCGCCGAGGCTTCGGCGATGTTTTCGTAGAGGGCGGAGGCGCGGTTGCGGGCGCTGTCCACCGCTTCGCCGATGCGCCCGCTGGCCGAGGCCGCCACTCCTCTGAGGCCGCCCGGCTCCTGGCGTATCCGCTCCTCGATCTCCTGGGCCGCCGTCGGCGGCACCAGGGCCACGTCCTCGCCGAGCTTCAGGCCCTCGGCATAGGGCAGGAATCGCTTGCCGCTGACGGTATCGGCGACCAGCCCGCCGGAGACTTCATAACCGACCACCCGGCCCGAGCTTTCGTCCACGTAGAGGTCGGTGACGGTGCCGAGATCGCGGCCGTCGGTGGTGTAGAGGCGGGTGCCGGCCAGGGCGCTGTCGCCGTCCATGAGCCGACGGATCTCCGGGCGCTGGTCGGCGACCACGTCCGCCTGATGATCCCTGACCATGACGGCGTCCGGGCCGAGCACGGCCACTTCTTCCCAAGGCACGATGTGCGCCTTGACCAGGCCCATGATCTCGCGGTCGGTCAGGATCAGCGCCACCAGCCGGTCGCTGTCGCGGTCGAAGACCAGATCACGCACTTTGCCCAGGGTTTCGCCGTCCGACTGGCTGATGACGTTCAAGCCGATGATGCTGTGTCCTTTTCGCATGGCGTGGCTCCTGAAATTCTGGTTATCCGGGCCGGATGCCCAAGGGCGCGTTCTGCGCCGCGACGGCCTGGATGCCCGGCACGTCGAGGCCGCTCATGAGCTGCGTCAGGCCCAGCTCCTCGCGATTCTGGTAAACGATGAATCCGGCTGCCGCCAGCACCAGCACCAGGAGCAGCAGCGTGAGAAGGTTGCGGGTAACGGGGGATTTGTGGCCTTCGAGTCTTGGCATGTCAGCGCTCCTGCGTTTTGGGTGGTCGCATGTCGATCCGTCGGGGGTGTCGGACCTGCACGGTCGTGACGTCGCCTTTTGCTGCAGCGCAAAGCCAAATTGGCTTGAAAATTTAGACTCTTAAGCGGTGGACAAGTTGCCGGGGGTGCGGAGACGCCTGCGGCGGTGGCGCATTGTTTTTGCGGGCAAGCTCGCGTTGCGGCTCATGGGAACGGTGCCGCAGGCCAAGTATGAGCGAGCGTGCCCGCGATGCAAGCATGGCTTCCCTGGGCGGTGGCCGTGCGTCGCGGCGCCGTTGCTAGTAACCCGACGGGTACGGCGGATACTGCGCGGGCGTGCAGACGTAGCCCGGCGGGCAGTAGGCGGGGGCGGGCTGGCTGGGGGCGCCGATGGCGCCCGGGGTGCCGGCCAGGATGCTGCCAATGGCGGCGATCTCGCCCAATACCGTGCCGTTGCCCGGCGCGGGAGCGGGAGCGGGAGCGGGGACGGGCTGCTGGGTACCGGTAACGCCGTTGAGCACCGCGGCGGCGATGGCGGCGTTGGCGGCGGCATCGAGGCTCGGGTTGCCGGTGGTGGCGCAGCCGGCCAGCAGCACTGGCATGAACAGCAGTGCGAGAGCTTTCTTCACGTGCTAATCCTTATGGTAGTGAGGCGATCGTGTCCTTGGCCGCGGCGGCCCCGGGCCGGGGCGCCGCGCAATGGCTCGATGCAGGGGATAACGAGCGAGGCGGCGGAAGGTTAACCGCGCTTCGCCCGCCCCGCGGACGCGGCGCCTCTGACCCCTTGCGGATGGTCACGCCCGGCCAGCCGGGTTATGGTCGAGGATGTGTTGCAGGAAACGGAGGGGAGGGTGCGATGAAGACATCACTGCGGGTGCTAGTGGCCGTGTGCTTCGCCGTCGCGGGCTCGCCGCTGGCCTTCGGCCTGGAGGAGCGCAATGTCCAGCCCGGCGTGAACCAGCCCTATGAGCATCCGAACTACCAGGAATGGGTCAAGCGCTTCGAGTCGCCCGGGCGGGAGGTTTACGACAAGCGCAACGAGATCGTGGCCGCGACCGGGGTGCGGCCGGGCATGGCGGTGGCGGATCTAGGTGCGGGGACGGGTCTTTTCACTTATCTTTTTGCCGAAAAGGTCGGTCCGTCCGGCAAGGTGTACGCGGTGGACATCTCGCGCACCTTCATCGACAACATCCTGCGCCGGGCGCGGGCGGCCGGCCTCGGGAACGTCGCCGGCATCGTCAACTCGCAGCGCGATACCGGGCTGCCGCCCGCGTCGGTGGACCTCGTGTTCAGCTCGGACGCTTATCACCACTTCGAATATCCCCAGAGCATGCTGCGCTCCATCCGCCAGGCACTGCGCCCGGACGGCACGCTGGTGATCGTCGATTTCGAGCGCAAGCCGGGGATGAGCTCCAACTGGGTGTTGAGCCATGTGCGGGCCGGCAAGGAAACGGTGATCCGCGAGGTGGAGGCGGCCGGCTTCCGGCTCGCCGAGGACAAGCCGCTCATGCGCGAGAATTACTTCCTGCGCTTCGTGAAGCGGCCATAGCGATTCGATCGCGGGCTGGCCTGCGCCTACGACGTACGGCACGAATCGTGGGATCGAGCTTGCTCGCGATACCCTTCATTCCGCTTTGCCGACGAATGCGCCCCCGGCCGGTCTAAACCAAAAGCAGGCCTCTTTCCCCGCTGACCAGGAGGCGCATCATGGCCAGGCGCATTACCATCATCCAGGGTCATCCCGATCCGCAGGCCACCCATCTGGACCACGCGCTGGCGGCCGCCTATGCCCAGGCGGCCGAAGCCACCGGGCACAGCATACGGCGGATCGCGGTGGCCGAGCTCGACTTTCCGCTGCTGCGCAGCAAGGCCGACTGGGACCGGGAAGCGCCGGACGGCATCCGCCAGGCCCAGGAAGCGATTGCCTGGGCCGAGCATCTGGTGATCTTTTATCCCCTCTGGCTCGGCGGCATGCCGGCACTGCTCAAGGGCTTTCTCGAACAGGTCATGCGGCCCGGCTTCGCCTTCAGCCAGCCGGCGCCCGGGAGCATGGGCAAGAAGCTGCTCACCGGCCGCTCGGCGCGCATCGTCGTCACCATGGGCATGCCCGCCTTCGTCTATCGCTGGTACTTCCACGCCCACAGCCTGAAGAGCCTGGAGCGCAACATCCTGGCCTTTGTCGGCATCAAGCCGGTCATGGTGAATCTCTTCGGCATGGTGGAGGGCAAGGCCGCCCGCCGCGAGCAGTGGCTCGCCCTGATGCGCGAGCTGGGGCGGGCAGGGCGCTGATGGCGTTGGGCACGGCGCTGGAGCATCTGCGGCTGCCCGGCAACGGCGTGACGCTGCACGTGGCGGCGGCGGGCGAGCCGGACGGGCCCCTGGTGCTGCTCCTGCACGGCTTCCCTGACCTTTGGCTGGGCTGGCTCCGGCAGGTCGAGGCATTGGCGGCGGCGGGCTGGCGGGTCTGGGCGCCGGACCAGCGCGGCTACAACAGCAGCGACAAGCCCCATGGCCTCGCCGCCTACCGGCTGGAGGAGCTGGCGGCTGATGTCCTCGCCCTGATCCGCCTCAGCGGGCGCCCGCGCGTGACCCTGATCGGCCACGACTGGGGCGGGGTGGTCGCCTGGTGGCTGGCGGCCCGCCATCCGGAAGTGCTGGAGCGCCTGGTCGTGCTCAACGCCCCGCATCCGGCGGCCATGCGCCGCGAGCTCCACACCCGTCCGGGCCAGCTCCTGCGCAGCGCTTACGTGCCCTTTTTTGCCCTGCCCTGGCTGCCGGAGCGGGTGCTGCGCCTGCGCGATTTCCACATCCTGGTGACGGCCCTGCGCGGCAGCAGCCGCCCGGACGCCTTTGCCGATGCCGAGCTCGAGCAGTACCGCGCGGCCTGGCGCCAGCCAGGGGCGCTGACCGCCATGCTGAACTGGTATCGGGCGCTGGTCTGGCGGCGGCCGCTGCTGCCGGACCCGGGTCCGATCAGCGTGCCCACGCTGCTGATCTGGGGCGTGAAAGACCCGGCGCTGGCGCCGAGCCTGGCGCAGGCCAGCATCCAGCTCTGCGAGCCGGGGCGCCTGGTCTTCGTGCCCGATGCCGGCCACTGGGTGATGCGCGACGCGACGGCCCAGGTCAACGAACTGCTGCTGGGCTTTCTGGCGACGGCCTGATCCGCATTGCCCAAGCCTGCCTGGAAAATCTGCATGTGGACTCCGCAGGATCTGGCAGTGGTGCCTGGCTGCCACGGCTTCGGGCCCCTGCATCCTGCCAATGGCCGGATTGCCGGGCGGGGTATCGTCCGGATAATGCGACGTTCATTTTCGCGTTCCGCGCCACGCGGCGAAGCCGCGGGGAGGTGAAGATGTACGTGCTGGATCCCTGGCTGCTGGACCACCTCGCTTGTCCGCTGGACAGGCAATCCTTGGCTTTCGATGCCGACGCCCTGAGCTGCCCGCATGGACATCGCTACCCGGTCATAGGCGGGGTGCCGGTCATGCTGCCCAAGGACATCGACCATACTCACGCGCGGCATGCCAACGAAACCTTCGCCTTGCTGGAGGATGAGCCTCCGCCGGGGCGCTTGGGCAGCCGTGGATCGGAGGAGGTCGATCCCTATGTGCAGCAGGCGGTCGCGGACACCAACAGCAATCTGTATCGGCCGCTGGTTGGCAGGCTCAAGGAATACCCCATTCCCGAACTGGACATTCCGCCGGGCGACGACAAGCGCTTCCTCGATATCGGCTGCAACTGGGGGGCACTGGTGCATTGCCGCCAGTCGGCAGGGCTACAGGCCGGTCGGCATCGATCCGTCCCTGGAAGCCATGCTCACCGCCCGCCGCGTCGCCCGGCAACTGGGCAGGGAGGCGCTTTACGTCGTGGCGGATTCACGCTATCTGCCCTTCGCCGAAGGCAGCTTCGAATTCGTCTATTCCTACAGCGTCTTTCAGCATTTCAGCAAGGAAAATGTGAAAGCCTCCCTGCCCGAAATCCAGCGGGTGCTGAGCGACGGCGGCCAAAGCCTGATCCAGATGCTGAATTCCTACGGCCTGCGCAGCCTCTTTGTCCAGGCCCGGCGCAGATTTCGGGAGGCGCGTGGCTTCGAGACCCGCTACTGGACGCCGGCGGAACTGCAGGCGACCTTCGACAAGCTGATCGGTCCCTCGCAAATCCTCGTCGGGAGCTTCTTTACCCAGGGCCAGGTGACCGACAAGCATTTGTTCCTGCGGCGGCACCGGGCGCTCGTCTCAGCCTCCGAATTCCTCAAATCAGTCAATCGCCGCACGGGTTTGCTGACCACGCTGGCCGACAATCTCTTCCTGGTCTCCACAAAGCGCCGCAATATGGACGCACCCGCCCGCAGGAATTTTGCCGCGACGACTTTCGCCTGAAGGTGCGGGGCCGAGCTGGCCGCTGGCGGGCGCTCTTGCCTGGGGCACGTCTCAACGAATGGGTTTCCTACGCCTTGCGCGCGGTCGTTGATGGCGGCATGGCTAGCCTCGTCGCCCGGATGTGCCGGCCTCGGCACATCCACCGGCATTGATCCTCTTGGTCTGGTCGGCCAAGCTCGCGCACGCTTGACAATGTTCTAATTAGGACTAATATTGTTCTTGTTAGAACGATTTGATCGGCACCATGCCCAGCGAACCCTATCTCAAGACCCTGCGCGAACTCGCCCGCTGCTATCAGGCCTTCGAAGCCTATTCGGCGGCCTACATCCGCAGGCTCGGGCTCACGCCGCCCCAGTTCGATGTGATCGCCACGCTCGGCAATACGCCGGGCATGAGCTTCAAGGAGCTGGGGGAGCAGACCCTGATCACCAAGGGGACGTTGACCGGCGTGATCGACCGTCTGGAGGAGAAGGGCCTGACCCGCCGGGTGGCGTCGGCGACGGACCGCCGCAGCACCCGGGTGGAGCTCACGCCAGCCGGCGACGCGCTCTTCCAGCGGATCTTTCCCGGCGTGGTCGCCCACGGCAGGCGCGCCTTCGGCCGCCTGTCGCCCGCGGAGCTCGCCGAACTCGAGGCCGGGCTCGCCCGTCTGCGGGCGGCCTTCGCCGCAGCCAGCCAGGAGGAAAACGAGTGACTTATACCCGGACCGCCGTCGTCCTGCACTGGACGATCGCGCTGTTGATCTTCATTGCCTTTCCCTTGGGCCTGTACATGCACGAGCTGCCCCTGTCGCCGACGCGGCTGCAGCTCTACAGCTATCACAAGTGGCTGGGGATCACCGTGTTGCTGCTCTTGCTCGCCCGGCTGGCCTGGCGCGCCACCCATGCCGCGCCGCCCTATCCGGCCGGCATGGCGCCGTGGCAGCGGCGTGCCGCCAGCGCGGTGCATGGACTGCTGTACCTGCTCATCCTGGCGGTGCCCCTGTCCGGCTGGCTGATGAGCTCGGCCAAGGGTGTCCAGACGGTGTGGCTCGGCGTGCTGCCGCTGCCCGACCTAGTGGGCAAGGACAAAGCCTTGGGCGAAGCGCTGGAGGAGCTGCATGAAATCCTCAACTACGGCCTGCTGACGCTGGTGCTGTTCCACGTGGCCGCCGCAGCCAAGCACCAATTCGTCGACCGGGACGGACTGCTGGCGCGCATGCGCTTCCGGGGCTCCTAATGCCGCGCGTCATGGAGAATCGTGGAATGTCGAAGAAAGCTTTGTTGGCGGCCGCGCTGCTGGCGCTGCTGCCTGCCGCCGAAGCCGCCGAGCTGACCCGGCTCGTGCCCGGCCAGAGCCGGATCACCTTCACCAGCCAACAGATGGGCGTGCCGGTGGATGGGCAGTTCAAGCGCTTCGCCGCCCAGGTGGCGGTGGATCCGGCCCGGCCGGAAGCCGGCCGCGCCCGCATCGAGGTGGACCTGGCCAGCATCGATACCGGATTGGCGGAGGCCGACAGCGAGGCCCAGGGCAAGTCCTGGTTCAACACGGCCGCCTTCCCCAAGGCCACCTTCGTGTCCGAGCGGGTGCAGCGGCTCGGCCCCGGCCGCTATCAGGCCGTCGGCAAGCTCAGCATCAAGGGCGTCAGCCGCGACATCGTCGCCCCCTTCACCGTGCGCCCGGCCGGCAACGGCGCCTGGTTCGACGGCGGCTTCACCCTCAAGCGCCTGCAGTTCCGCATCGGCGAGGGCGACTGGGCCGATACCGGCACCGTGGCCGATGACGTGCAGGTTCGCTTCAAGCTCTACCTCGTGCCCTGAACTCTCATCCCCTGCAAAGGAGCATCGCATGAAGAAAACCCTCGTTGCCCTGGCCTTCGCCGCCATCGCTGCGCCGGCCTTCGCCGCCGACACCTACACGGTGGACCCGCGCCACACCTTCCCCAGCTTCGCCATCAGTCACTTCGGCTACTCCATGCAGCAGGGCCGCTTCGACAAGACCAGTGGCACCATCGTGCTGGACAAGACGGCCAAGACCGGCAGCGTGGACATCACCATCGACGCCGCCTCCGTCGACACCGGCCTGGAGGAGCTGGAAAAGCACCTGCGCACTGAGGATTTCTTCAACGTCGCCAAGTATCCGACCATCACCTTCAAGTCCGACAAGCTGATCTTCCAGGGCGATCGGCTCACTGGCGTCGACGGCAAGCTCACCCTGCTCGGCGCGACCCGCCCCGTGAGCCTCGCGGTGGAATCCTTCCAGTGCGCGCCGCATCCCATGCTGAAGAAGGAGGTGTGCGGCGCCACCGCGACCACCACCATCAAGCGCTCCGACTTCGGCATGACCAAGTATCTGCCTCTTCTGGGCGATGAGGTGAAGATCACCATCCCCGTCGAGGCCATCAAGAGCTGAGCCATGGCCAGACTGCCCGCCGTCTTCCTGTCCCACGGCGCGCCCACCCTGGCCCTGCAGGGCGGGCCGGCGGTGGGCGCTTGGCGGGACTTGGCGGCGGCGCTGCCGCGGCCGCGGGCCATCCTGGTGGCTTCCGCCCACTGGCTGCACCCGCGCCCTGCCCTGGGCGCCGCCGACGCGCCCGCCGCCATCCACGACTTCGGCGGCTTTCCGGCCGCTCTCCACGCGCTGCGCTACGCGCCGCCCGGCGATCCGGAGTTGGCGGCACGGCTGGCCGCACGCCTTGGGGCCGAGCTGGACCCGGCCCGCGGCCTGGACCACGGCGCCTGGGTGCCGCTGCGGGCCATGTATCCGGCGGCGGACATTCCGGTGCTGCCCCTGGCTTTGCAGCCGCAGCAGGGGCCGCGCCATCACTTCGAGCTGGGCCGCGCCCTGGCCGGGCTGGGGGAGGCGGGCATCCTGCTCCTCGCCTCCGGCAGCCTCACCCACAACTTGGCCGACATCGTCTGGGGCGCCGGCCAAGCGGCGGCACCGGACTACGTGCGCGCCTTCCAGGGCTGGATGCACGAACGCCTGCTGGCCCGCGATCTGGACAGCCTGCTCGACTATCGGCGCCAAGCCCCCGGCGCCGCGCGCGCCCATCCCACCGAGGAGCACCTGCTGCCGCTCTTCGTTGCCTTGGGTGCGGCCTGGGAGCGGGGCGGGGTGCAGCGCCGCTACGCCGGCATCAGCGAGGGCGCGCTGGCCATGGATCTCTACGTTTTCGGCGGGGAGGCAAGCGCTGCCTGAGTGGCCGCTGTGCGGCTCGTGGGCAAGCCCGCTGGCGCGCCGTGATGCCGCGTCCGGGCATGCGGGAGCGAGCTTGCTCGCGATCACTTCCGGTCGTCCCCGAGGCCGTGGCGGACCTCGCGGGGGCGGATGCCGGCGGGCGGCATCCGCCCAAAGCCTCTGGGGTGGCCGGCGTGGCGCGCTTAAACTCTTCAGTTCGCGACAAATTCCAGGTTTTTAAAAGAAAAAAGGAGCAGCTTATGCGTTATTGGCTCCCTGCGGTTCTGGTGGCCGGCGTGGTGGCGTCCACGCCAGCGCTGGCGCAAGTGAACGCGCAACAGCTCGTGACTCAGGGCAATGGACGCGGCGCCACGGCCTGCGCCAGCTGTCATCAGGCGAACGGCGCCGGGCAGGCGCAGGCTGGTTTCCCGCGGCTGGCGGGCATCAATGCCGATTACTTGGTCTCCCAGATCGAGGCATTCAAGAACGGCACGCGCAAGAATCCCACCATGGAGCCCATCGCCAAGGCGCTGTCGCCCGAGGAGGCCCGTGCCGTGGCCACTTACTTTGCCCAGCAGAAAATCCCGGTCCCGCCGGCGCCGCAAGTGTCTCCCGAAGTGCTGCAGCGGGGGGAGCGGCTAGCCACGAGGGGGCACTGGCGCGACAAGAATCTGCCGGCGTGCATCCAGTGCCATGGCCCCAACGGCGAGGGAGTGGGGGTCGACTTCCCGATGCTTGCCGGACAGCACGCCAGCTATATCCAGGCCCAGCTCGAGGCCTACAAGAACGGCACGCGCAAGAGCGATCCGGTGGCCCTGATGCGGACGGTGGCCGAAAAGCTCAGCGCCGAGGACATGCAGGCCGTCGCTGCGTACTTCGCCGGGCTGCCCGCCGGGGGCCCGGCAACGGCCGGGAAACCCGCTGCCAAGTAACAAGGATCGGCGAGTTTGAATACTATTTGGGAGTGAGCCATGAATTACCCGAGAGCTATTTCCGCGCTCGCGCTCCTGGGGAGCGCGCTGATCCTGGCCGGCTGCCAGGAAAAGCCCGGCGAGGAGCAGGCACGGCCGGCGGCGCAGACCGCGGCCACCCAATCCCCCGCCGGCGAACTCGCGCGCGGGCTGCCGCCCACGCCCGCCGCCCAGTCCGGCGGCAAGGCGCTCACCTACTTCAATCCGCCCGAGAAGATCCCGGACAACGAGTTCGGCAAGCTGGTGCGCCAAGGCGAGCTGATCTTCACGGATACGCCCACGTACGCCAAAGGCTTCGCCGGCAACGGGCTGAACTGCGCCAATTGCCACATCGACCACGGACGCCAGCCCAACTCCGCACCGCTGTGGGCCGCCTACGTCAGCTATCCGGCCTTCCGCAAGAAGACTGGCGAGGTCAACAGCTTCGAGGAGCGGCTCCAGGGCTGCTTCATGTACAGCATGAACGGCAAGGCCCCGCCCGCCGACAGCGAGGTCATGAAGGCGCTGGTCACCTACGCTTACTGGATGGCCGAAGGCGCGCCGGTGGGCGACACCAAGATGGCCGGGCGCGGCTATCCCGAGTTGGACAAGCCGGCGCAGGAGCCCAGCGCCGAGCGGGGTGCCAAGGTCTTCGCCGCCAACTGTGCCGTTTGCCACGGTGCCAACGGCCTGGGCCAGAAGGCCAGCAACGGCAAATACGTGTTCCCGCCGCTCTGGGGGCCGGACTCCTTCAACTGGGGCGCCGGCATGCATCGCATCAACACCGCCGCCGGCTTCATCAAGGCCAACATGCCCTTGGGCAAGGGCGGCAGCCTGAGCGACCAGGACGCCTGGGACGTGGCCGCCTACATGAACAGCCAGCCGCGCCCGCAGGACCCGCGCTTCACCGGCAATCTCGCCGAGACGGACAAGAAATATCACGACGAGAACTGCTACTACGGCGAGGCGCCGATCCTGCCCCGCAAGAAAGGCTGATGCTTCGGCTGGCCATCCGCTTCACCGGCGCGGGCCCCAAACCCGCGCTTTTTTTCGCCCGCCCCATGGCAGGCCAGCCCGAAGGCAAAAATCGGAGTGAATGGCGCCGGATTGCAGCGGGTGCCGCTTTATCAGCCTCAAGCCCGATTTGCCAAGCTTATGCCCAAGCCGGGGGCTGGCGCGCCGCGTGCTTTGCGACCAAAGTCGAGTGATAATCATTATGCGTGGGTATAAAATACATCATTGACAATGCTGGACAAGCTGGCGAAAACTCATGGTGAACTTGGCAAGTTCCTCATCCAGACGGCCGGGCCGGAAAGAAATCGAGAGTGTCATCAATGCCAGCTCCGCCGTGCTTTATTTGCTCCCGTTCGATCTCGCCGCTACCACGCCGCTCTGGATCAGTGAAAATGTAGTCTCGATTCTGGGATTTGCCGCCGAAGAGGCGATGGGCTCTCCGGATTGGTGCCTGCAGCGCGTGCATCCCGATGACCGGCAGGCATTCCTGGAAGCGCGCTCCAACTTGCTGGAAAAAGGGCGAATCAGCCTCGATTTGCGTATTTGCCATCAAAACGGCAATTACGTATGGATGCGCCATGAAATGTGGCCCGTGGTCGATGGGCGCGGCCGGCCGGCCAGGATCATGGGCATGGGCTGGCGCCTCGACGGGGACGAGCACCCGGAGGCGATCCGGGCGGAGCAGGAAAAATTCTTGCTCATGCTCGCCAATGTGACGGATTTCGCCTTCATCTTCATTGATACCGAGGGACATGTCACCCGCTGGAGCCATGGCGCCGAGCGCATTTTCGGCTATCGGGAGGACGAGGTCGTCGGCCTGCCCGCTGCGCTCATCTTCACTCCCGAGGATCGGGAGCGCGGGATGCCGGAAGCGGAGCTGGGCAGAGCCATCACGGAAGGGCGGGCCGAGGACGAGCGCTGGCATCTGCGCAAGGACGGCAGCCGCTTCTGGGCCAGCGGCGCCTTGCGGTCCGTGCGCGACGAGGCGGGCAACCTGCGCTTCTTCGTCAAGATCCTGCGGGATTTGACCGAGCGCAAGCTGATGGCAGACCGGATGGAGCAGCTCAACGCGGAGCTGGAGCAGCAGCTGGCGCAACGGACGACGGAGCTGCTGGCCATCAGCCGCGAGCTGGAGGCGTTCAGCTATTCGGTATCGCATGATCTGCGCGCGCCGCTGCGCGCCATCGACGGCTTCAGTCACGCCCTGTTGGAGGACTATTTCCATACCCTCGACGAGGAGGGGCGCAAGCACCTCGATCGGGTACGCACCGCCAGCCAGCGCATGGCGCAACTGATCGACGACCTGCTGCACCTGTCGCGGGTGACGCGCAGCGAGATGCAGCGGGAGCAGGTGAATCTGAGCGAGATCGCCTGGCAGGTGGCCGAAAATCTGTATGCCGCGCAGCCCGAGCGGCAGGTGGAGTTCATCGTCGCGCCGCACGTGACCGCCTATGGCGACGCGCGCTTGCTGAAGGTGCTTCTGGAACAGCTGCTGGGCAATGCCTGGAAGTTCACCCGCAAGGTCGACCAAACGCGCATCGAATTCATCGCAACGGAGGCCGACGGCAAGCGCGCCTACTGCATCCGCGACAACGGCGCCGGCTTCGACATGGTCTACGCCGGCAAGCTCTTCCAGCCCTTCCAGCGCCTGCACGGCATCACCGAATTCGAGGGCACCGGCATCGGTCTGGCCATCGCGCAGCGCATCGTCGCCCGCCATGGCGGGCACATCTGGGCCGAAGGGGCGGTCGGCGGAGGCGCGATGTTCTGCTTCACCCTGAGCTGAGCCGCTCGTCGCCAGCGGGTGACCGGGGGGCCGATTCCGGCGATAATCGCGCTTTCGATCGAGCGGGGAAGCCGGCGTCGCAGCCGGGCGGCACATGGAATCAGCAAAGGATGTAGTCATCATCGGCAGCGGCGCGGCGGGCATGATGTGCGCCATCGCGGCCGGCAAGCGCGGGCGCTCGGTGCTGCTCATCGACCATGCGGCCAAGCTGGCGGAGAAGATCCGCATCTCCGGCGGCGGGCGCTGCAATTTCACCAATCTGCACGCCAGACCGGAAAACTACCTTTCCCAGAACCCGCACTTCTGCCGTTCGGCGCTGGCGCGCTTCACGCCGCAGGACTTCATCGCCCTGGTGGAAAAGCACGGCATCCGCTATCACGAAAAGAAGCTCGGCCAGCTCTTTTGCGACGGCAGCGCGCAGCAGATCATCGATCTGCTGCGGCGCGAGTGCGAGGCCGTGGGCGTCGTGCGCTGGATGCCCTGCCAAGTCAGGCAGGTGCGCCGGACGGCGCGCTTCGAGCTGGACACGGACCGCGGCGCGGTGACGGCGCAGTCGCTGGTGATCGCCACCGGCGGCCTGTCCATCCCGCAGATCGGCGCCAGTCCCTTCGGCTACCGCATCGCCGAGCAGTTCGGGCTCCATGTCACGCCCGTGCGTCCGGCTCTGGTGCCGCTCACCTTCGCCCCGGAAGAGCTGACTGCCTTCGCCGACGTGCCCGGCGTCGCCGTGGATGCGGCGGTCAGCTGCAACGGCGCGCGCTTTCGCGAGAACCTGCTCATCACCCATCGCGGCCTGAGCGGGCCGGCCATCCTGCAGATTTCCTCCTATTGGCGGCCGGGCGATGCCATCCACATCGACCTGCTGCCCGACCACGACGCCGAGGCGCTGCTGCTGGCCCATCGGCACAGCCAGACTCTGTTGCCGAATCTGCTCGGCCAGCATCTGCCCAAACGCTTCGCCCAGGCCTGGTGCGCGGCCTACGCCTCGGCCCAGCCCCTGCGCCAGTACGGCGAGGGCGCGCTCGAGGCCATCGCCGCGCGCCTGCACGACTGGCCGGTGCGGCCCAGCGGAACGGCGGGCTACAAGAAGGCCGAGGTGACCTTGGGCGGCGTGGACACCCGCGAGCTGTCCTCCAAGACGCTGGAGGCCAAGCGGGTGCCGGGGCTGTATTTCATCGGTGAGGTCGTGGACGTCACCGGGCAACTGGGCGGCTTCAATTTCCAGTGGGCCTGGGCGTCCGGCTACGCGGCCGGGCAGTTCGTGTAAAGGGGGTGCAACTCATGCAGATCTGGGTCGATGCGGACGCCTGCCCCGGGGCCATCAAGGAGATCCTGTTTCGCGCCGCCGAGCGGATGCCGGTGCCGCTGACGCTGGTGGCCAACCAGCCGCTGCGCACGCCCCCGTCGCGCTACATCAAGACCATCCAGGTGTCCGGCGGCTTCGATGTGGCGGACAACGAAATCGCCAAGCGGGTGCAGCCCGGCGACTTGGTGGTAACCGCGGACATTCCCCTGGCCGCCGCGGTGATCGAACGGGGCGGGCATGCGCTGAGTCCGCGCGGGGAGTTCTACACGCCGGACAACATCCGGGAGCGCCTGAGCCTGCGCAATTTCATGGACGAGCTGCGCGGCAGCGGCGTGAACACGGGCGGTCCGGCCGCATTCAGCCAAAGCGACCGCCAAGCCTTCGCCAACCAACTGGACCGCTGGCTCGCCCGGTCGAGCCGCTAGGCCATCGTCTCCCGCGGTCCTCGGCACAGGCACGGCCCGTCAGCCGACGAAGAGCTTATCCCGGTAGTAGCGCAGCTCCCCCAGCGACTCGCGGATGTCGTCCAGGGCCTGATGGCTCTGCTGCTTGGGAAACTTGGGCAGCTTCGGATACCAGCGCGCGGCCAGCTCCTTGAGCGTGCTCACGTCCAGGTTGCGGTAATGGAAGAAACCCTCCAGCTTGGGCATGTGGCGGGCGAGGAAGCGGCGGTCCTGGCAGATGGAGTTGCCGCACATGGGCGAGGCGCCGGCCGGGACGTAGCGGCTCAGGAACTCCATGGTCAGGCGCTCGGCCTCGGCCTCGTCGATGGTGGAACGGCGCACGCGCCCGGTCAGGCCCGATTCGCCATGGGTGCGCACGTTCCAGTCGTCCATGCGGGCCAGCACGGACTCGGGCTGGTGGACGGCGATGACGGGACCCTCGGCGATCAGTTCGAGGGCCGCGTCGGTGATCAGGGTGGCCACTTCGATGATGCGGTCCTGGTCGGGATCCAGGCCGGTCATCTCCAGGTCGATCCAGACGAGGTGATTGGGATTGGGGATCATGGGGCGGATTTCCTGCGCTGATGGTTTTCGCTAGAGTAACCGATTTTCAACGCGCCACGGAATCCAGCGATGCGTCAGTTGCTCCATCACCTCCATCTGCCCACCCGCGGCCGCGGCATGCATGCCTTCACCGACGCCGCGGCCGACTGGCTGCGCCGCGAGGGCGCCGGCACGGGCCTGCTCACCATCTTCAGCCGCCATACCTCCGCCAGCCTGCTCATTCAGGAGAACTACGATCCCGACGTGCAGGCGGATCTGGAGCGCTTTTTCGCGCGCCTGGTGCCGGATGGCGATCCGCTCTTCGAGCACGTGCTGGAGGGGCCCGACGACATGCCGGCCCACGTGCGCACGGCGCTGACCCAGGCCCAGCTCAGCATCCCGGTGGAGCAGGGGCGCATGCTGCTCGGCACCTGGCAGGGCCTCTATCTCTACGAGCACCGCCGCGCGCCGCAGCAGCGCCACGTCGTGCTACACTGGATGGGCGAGTGAGACCAAGGAGACGGCAATGGGCGAGTTCACCGAGAAATTCAACCGCGGCGTGTTCAAGAACATCCTGCGCTGGCCCCAGTGGGACGCCTTCGCGGAAGTCCTGCGGGCGCAGAGCGACGGCCAATGGTACGCCTACCATGTGGGCGAGGCGGTGCCCGCGGCGCCGCTGGCCGCCGAGGATTTCCGCCGTCTGGTCGGCGAGATCGACGCGCTGCTGCGCCGCGATCACGACGAGGACTATCTCGGCATCGTCTACGCCGACGACCTCCAGCAGCCCGCCATGGTCAAGGTCTACGACCCCAACAATCTCGGCGCCTCCTGCGGCAGCAGCGGCGAGCGCATCCTGCCCGGCTGGGTGCTGAGCCGCATCCCGCCCGAGGACCTGGGCGCCACCCACATCGTGCCCGAGGGACGCAAGCGCTGGTGGCGCCGGATGTTCGGCTGAGAAACCCCGACCGCGTCCGTCGGTCCAAACAGCATATCCGCCGACCGACAGGGGGAGACCATGCCCAACCGCCTTGCCAACGAGACCAGTCCCTATCTCAAGCAGCACGCGGACAATCCGGTGGACTGGTATCCCTGGGGCGAGGAGGCCCTGGCCCGCGCCCGCCGGGAAAACAAGCCCATCCTGCTGTCCGTCGGCTACTCGGCCTGTCACTGGTGCCACGTCATGGCCCACGAATCCTTCGAGGACCCGGACATCGCCGCCCTGATGAACCGGCACTTCGTCAACATCAAGGTGGACCGCGAGGAGCGTCCCGACCTCGACCAGATCTACCAGGCCGCCCACGCCATGCTCACCCAGCGCAGCGGCGGCTGGCCGCTGACCATGTTCCTGACCCCCGACCAGGTGCCTTTCTTCGGCGGCACCTATTTCCCCAAGACGGCCCGCTACAACCTGCCCGGCTTCGCCGGCCTGCTGGAGCGGGTCGCCCAGTTCTATCGCGAGCACCCGGACGAGATCGCCAAGCAGAATGCCTCCCTGCTCGATGCCCTGCGCCATGGCGAGGGCGGCGCGGCGGGGGCGCTGAACGCCGCGCCACTGGAATTCGCGCGCCGGCAGCTCGGCGACAGCTTCGACCCGGTGCATGGCGGCTTCGGCGGCGCGCCCAAGTTTCCCCATCCCAGCGATCTGAGCTTCCTGTTGCGCTACGCGGCCGAGCACGATGACGCCGAAGCCCGCCGCATGGCCTGCCTTTCCCTGCGCAAGATGGCCGACGGCGGCCTCTACGATCAGTTGGGCGGCGGCTTCTACCGCTACAGCGTGGACGCCGAATGGCTGATTCCCCATTTCGAGAAGATGCTCTACGACAATGGCCTGCTGCTGAGCGTCTACAGCGACGCCTATCGGGCCTGCGCCGACGCGCGCTTCGAGCGGGTGATCACCGAGACCGTCGACTGGGTCCTGCGCGAGATGCGCGCGCCGGCGGGCGGCTTCTACGCCGCCCTGGACGCCGATGCCGAGGGCGGGGAGGGGGCCTTCTACGTGTGGCAGCCGCACATGGCGCAGGCGCGGCTGAGCGACGACGAGTACCGGGTCCTGGCGCGCCACTACGGCCTCGACCAGGCGCCCAACTTCGAGCACAGCCACTGGCATCTGCACGTGGCGCAGCCGCTGGAAGCCGTCGCCGCCGCCCTGGGGCTGGACCCGGCGCGGGCGGCCGGCCTGCTCGATTCCGCCCGCGCCAAGCTTTTCGCCGCCCGCGCCGAGCGCCCGGCTCCCGGCATCGACAACAAGATCCTGACCAGCTGGAATGCCCTGATGATCCAGGGCCTCGCCCGCGCCGGCGCCGTCCTGGAGCGGCCCGACTGGATCGCGGTGGCGCAGGAGACGGTGGACTTCGTTCGCGGCAACCTGTGGCAGGGCGGGCGCCTGCTGGCCGCCTGCACCGACGGCCAGGCGCATCTCAATGCCTACCTGGACGACTACGCCTTCCTGCTCGATGCCCTGCTGGACCTCCTGCAGGCCGACTACCGCGCCGGCGACCTGGCCTTCGCCCAGGAGCTGGCGGAGGTGCTGCTGGCCGAATTCGAGGACACGGCCGCGGGCGGTTTCTTCTTCACCGGCCATGGTCATGAAAAGCTGATCTCCCGGCCCAAGCCCGCCCACGACAGCGCCATGCCCGCCGGCAACGGCGTGGCCGCCTTCGCCCTGCAGCGGCTCGGCCACCTGCTGGGCGAAACGCGCTACCTGCGCGCCGCCGAGCGCACCCTGCAGGCCTTCCACGCCACCCTGGCCCGCTACCCGGCCGCCGCCATGAGCCTCCTGCTGGCCCTGGACGAATACCTGCACCCGCCGCGCATCATCCTCCTGCGCGGCGAGCGCGACGCGCTGCCCGCCTGGCGCGACGCCCTGCGCCGGCACTGGGCGCCCGCCGACTACGTGCTGGCCCTGCCCAACGACCTGGCCGGCCTGCCCCCGGCCCTGGACAAGCCCAAGGGCAGTCCGGTGGGGGCGTGGGTCTGCCAGGACATGGTGTGTTCGCCGGAGATTCGGGAGGTGGGGCAGGTGCTTGGTGGGTAGGGTAGACTGAGCTGGTGCAAGCCCGCGCTTGGAGAGTTGGCGCGGGCTCGCCCGCGGGTTCTTGGGTGTCGGGGGTTGCCCGACGGCAAGTCACCTTACCGTTCATTGCGCTCAGGCACATGCTCCCTCGTTTCCCGCGGCCGCTGCGGTGCTCGGCGGGCCAGCGGGGCGGGAAAACCAAAACCCTGAACCCCGCTGCCGCTTCCGGTTGTGGGAGCGGGCTGGCCCGCGATGCAGGGGCGGCCGAAACGGCGGATCGCGGGCCAGCCCGCTCCTACAGTCCATGAGCAGCGCGGCCCAGTTCGCTGCCGGGGCATTGATGGCGCCACGCCCGCGCTACCTGCCCTGATCAGACCCGACCCCCATCCCACGCTGCCGATTCGTTCCCCATTCACACCGCCACCACCGAGCCGCGCAGCTCGGCCGAGACGCTTTCGTGCTTGGCCAGTATTGGCGCAAGGCATCGATGGCGCGCAGCTCCAGGTGGCGGCGGTGGCGGCCATATTTCTGCGGCACGCCCTGGCTGGTCACGAAGGCTGCCGTGTAGATGCGCTCGGGCTGCAGCAGCTCGCCGCCGGCGAAAAAGCGCTGGATGCGCTGCCCGGGCGGGTTTTCGATCTTGACGTAGATGTTCGCCCCCAGGCAGCGCTTCACGTAGCCGCCCATCTGCTGGTAAGGGTCGCAGGCGAAGGTGCGTTCCAGATTTTCCTCCATCATCGCCCACAGCTCCGCGCCGCTGAGCTCCACCAGGGAGACGGGCGGATTGGTGGGAATGATGTTCCACAGGTCGTTCAGGGTGATCGGCCCCGGCGGGACCGGCGCGCCGTAGCGCCAGCCGTTGGAGAAGGCGAGCGGGGCGCCGGTGGCGTCGACCAGGGCGGCGAGCAGCAGGTTGTCCATGGTCGACTCCAGCACCGTGTTGCGGTTCAGTGCGGTGCGCGTGTGCCCCACCACCGTGTCGAGCATGGCCCGGTGCGGCGCCAGGGCCGCTTCCACCAGGGCCTGCACGGCGGGGTCCGGGGGGATGTCCTCGGTCACGGGCAGCAGCCGGTGCCGGAAATCGCGGATCTGCCCGCGCTCCAAAGTCAGATCCAGGCGACCGACGAAGGAGCCGTGGCAGCCCGACTGCATCAGGATGGCGCCGTTGACCTGCACCGGTTCGTACAAGCGGTTGTGGGTGTGCCCGCTCAGCAGCACGTCGATGCCGGCCACCTCGCTCGCCAGCTTCACCTCCTGCGGAAACCCCAGATGCGACAGCACCGCCACGAGATCCACGCCTTCCGCCTGGCGCAGGTGGCGGATGTGGCCCGGCAGTTCCTCGCTGCCCAGGGTGAAGCGCAGCCCGGTGCTGAAATGCGGCGGCATGGTCTTGTCCACGATGGTGGCGGCGATGCCGATGATGCCCACCCGCAGCCCGCCGCGCTCGACGACGCGGTAGGGCGGATAGGCCAATTCGCCCGAGTCCCGGTGATAGCAGTTGATGGCCAGCATGGGGTAGTGCAGCTGCTCGGTGATCCGGCGAAACTGCGCCGGCCCGTAGGCAAACTCCCAGTGCGCGGTCATGCCGTCCAGGCCCAGGACGTTCAGCACCGGCACCAGGGCCTGGCCCTGGGAGTGCACGGCGGCAAAGGTGCCGTGGATGGTATCGCCATTGTCCAGGGCGATGACGGCGTCCGGGTGCTCGCGGCGCGCCTGGGCAAAGAGAGTGGCGATGCGGGCGAAGCCGCCCGCCGTCCGGTAGACCGCGTGATCGCCGTCCCAGAAGAGCTCCGGGTGGGGCTCCAGATAGCCGTGGGTGTCGTTGATCTGCAGAATGGTCAGGTGCTGCGCCATCGTATCCTCCACCTGCGGAAAAGTGCGGGGGCGGGCCGCCGGATGGCTAGCGCCGCTGGCGGTAAAAGTCTTCCGGCTCGCTCACGCCGGCTTCGGCAAAGGCGGCCTGCCGCTTCAGGCACTGGGGACAGCGGCCGCAATGCTGCGCGTGGCCGAGCAGGCAACTGTAAGTCCGCGCGTAGTCCACGCCGAGGCTGCGGCCCAGGCGGACCACCTCGGCCTTGTCCAGCTCGATCAGCGGCGTGGTGATCTCGACGCCGCCCAGGGTGCCCGCCAGCGCCCGGAAGCTGGCGAGAAAGGCCGGGCTTGCGCTCGGATAGGCGAGGGTGTCCTCCCGGTTGAGGGCCAGCGACAAGCGCTCGGCGCCGATTTGGGTGGCGTAGCTGAGCGCGACGCTGAGGGCGATCAGGTTGCGGTGGGGCAGGGGCACGTGGAACTGCTTGCTCTGCCCGGCACGGAAGTCGCGGCCGAGGGAGGCCAGATCGAGGCGCTTCAGCGGCAGGCGCAGGGCGTCGCATTGGGCCTGGGCCGCCCGGCGTTCCCAGGGCGCGGCGCGCTGGCCGTAATCCAGGAAAACGGGGAATATGGGTTCGCGGCGGTGGGCGTGGTGGAGCAGCGTGGCGCTTTCGACGCCGCCGCTCAGCAGAATCAGGTGCGACAAGGGAGCATCCGCTTGGCTGTGGCTCGGCGCGAAGACTTTATCTCAGCCGCCATGGCATCGCCAGGCCAAGCGCCGCGCGCTTACGGGAAGAGTCCGGCCATGTGCTGCAACACCGGGATTTGCGTCACGCCCACGGCAAAGCTCAGGGCGGCCTGCTTGGCCTCGGCCAGCGGAGCTTTCTTTTGGGCTGGCTGCCGCTTGCGCAAGCGCTTGGCCGGTACGCCGGCCCAGATCTCGTAGGGCGGCACCGATTTGGTCAGCACCGAACCGGCGCCGATCACCGCGCCGTCGCCGATGCTCACGCCCTTGAGCACGATCACGCCGTGGCCGATCCACACATCGTTGCCGATGGTGATGCCGGCCGTGGCATTGGGCTGCAGGCGCATCAGGGTGTCGGGATCGGTGCCGTGGTCATAGTCATAGAAAGCGCAGCCCTCCGCGATCATGACGTCGTCGCCGATGCGGCAGGGGCCGCTCAGGTTGATGGAGATGCGCTCGCCGAGATAGACGTTGCGGCCGATGCTCAACGATGCTTCCATGGCCTGGTCCGCGCTGGGCACGAAGTTGATCTTGACGTCGCGCCCGAAGCTGACCCAGCCGCCGACATGCAGGCGCGACGGCTGGTTGCAAAAAAAGCCGCGGCCCAGATGGATGCGCCAGCGGCTGCGATAGCCCTGCAGCCACATCAGCGCCAGCCGAAACAGCACATACAGGCGATTCAACTTGCGTACGACAGGGTGTTCCGCTCGGGTCCGTATCATCGCTCATCTCCACAAGGCTTGCACATGCGTCCTGCGAGGAACCGCTTGCCGCATCGGGTTGGGAACGGGAAAACGTGCCGCATGGGGGCGGGCTCGAGCCGCGTCCGCTGCGTTGTCCCCAATGCCGAGCGAAGGCCAAGCTAGCTGCAAAGCTGTATTGTGGTATTTTTGGTGCTGTCAAAGTAACGGTCCCGGAGCCGTCTTTACAATATAACCAAGGTCTTAAGGCCGCGGGGTAAGGGCGCCTGCGCACTTTGGCGACCGCGCCCGGTCGCCCACGCCCGCCGGACGCTTGAAATTTCATGGGGAAAGCCGTATTTATATTAGCGATCAGTAATAAATTGGAGGTTGGCATGCCGACTTACGACTATGCTTGCGCATCCTGCGGTCATCATTTCGCCGCGAAGCAAAAGATGACCGAAGCCCGTCTGGTGGATTGTCCCGAGTGCGGCAAGCCCAGCCTGGACCGTGTGATCGGTGCGGCAGGGTTTGCGCTGAAGGGAAACGGTTGGTATCAGACCGACTTCAAGGGCAGCAAGAAACCCGAGGCGCCCGCACCCGCTTGCGGTGCCGGCGGCTGCGGCGCCGGCGCTTGCTCGGCGGGGTAAGCTTCATCCCCGGCGAAACGCCCAGGAGCGGCAACGCCTCCTGGGCGTTTTTGCGTGCGGCGGGCCTCCGTCTTGCGTCCCCTCCGCTAAATCCCTATATTTTTCATTTTTCGTGCTGATCACGCCACCGGCCCGTCGCGCCGGCACTCGGGCACGCTCAGTTATTCGCCAAGGGAATGTATGCGCAGCCATTATTGTGGAAATCTGAACGAGGCCCTGTTGGGTCAGGTCGTCACCCTGTGCGGCTGGGCCCACCGGCGCCGGGATCACGGCGGCGTGATCTTCATTGATCTGCGCGACCGCGAGGGGCTGGTGCAGGTGGTGGCCGACCCGGAGGCCGAAGCCGCCTTCGCCGTGGCGGAATCGGTGCGCGGCGAGTACGTGCTGCAGGTGACCGGCTTGGTGCGCGCCCGCCCGGCGGGCACGGTCAACCCCAACCTGCCGAGCGGCGCCATCGAAGTGGCGGCGCAATCCATCACCATCCTGAACACGGCCGAGACCCCGCCCTTCCCGCTGGAAGACGAGGAAATCAACGAAAACCTGCGCCTCAAGTACCGCTACCTGGATCTGCGCCGGGCGCCCATGCTGCACAGCCTGCGCCTGCGCCACCAGGTCACCCGCTTCGTGCGCAACTATCTCGACGAGCACGGCTTCATCGACGTGGAGACGCCGGTGCTGACCCGCTCCACCCCCGAGGGCGCGCGCGATTACCTGGTGCCGTCGCGCACCTATCCCGGCCAGTTCTTCGCCCTGCCGCAGAGCCCGCAGCTCTTCAAGCAGCTCCTGATGGTGGCGGGCTTCGACCGCTATTATCAGATCACCAAATGCTTCCGCGACGAGGACCTGCGCGCCGACCGTCAACCCGAGTTCACCCAAATCGATCTGGAGACCTCCTTCCTCGACGAGGAGGGCGTCATGGGCATCACCGAGGGCATGATCCGCGGGCTGTTCCGCGAAGTGCTGGGCGTGGCGCTGCCCGATCCCTTCCCGCGCATGACCTACGCCGAGTCGGTCGGCCGCTTCGGCCTCGACCGGCCCGATCTGCGCAACCCCCTGGAGCTGACCGAGCTCACCGACCTGATGCGCGAGGTGGACTTCAAGGTGTTCAGCGGGCCGGCGCAGACCGGCGGGCGCGTGGCCTGCCTGCGGGTACCCGGCGGCGCCGAGCTGTCCCGCTCCCAGATCGACGAATACACCGCTTTCGTCGGGATCTACGGCGCCAAGGGCTTGGCCTGGGTCAAGGTCAACGATCTCGGCCAGGGCCGCGAGGGCCTGCAGTCGCCCATCCTGAAATTCCTGCCCGATGCCGTGATCGACGAGATCCTGCGCCGCAGCGGCGCGCAGACCGGCGACATCCTCTTCTTCGGTGCCGACAAGGCCAAGGTGGTGAACGAGGCCCTCGGCTACCTGCGCAACCGCATCGGCCTCGACCGCGGCCTGCTGCGGGGCGACTGGGCCCCGGTCTGGGTGACCGATTTCCCCATGTTCGAGTACGACGACGAGGCCGGGCGCTGGGTTTCCCTGCATCATCCCTTCACCGCGCCCAAGGTCGAGCAGCTCGATTTGCTGGAAAGCGAGCCGGGCCGGATCCTGTCGCGCGCCTATGACATGGTGCTGAACGGCAACGAGATCGGCGGCGGCTCCATCCGCATCCACAGCACCGAGGTGCAGCAGCGCGTGTTCCGGGCACTCGGCATCGACGATGCCGAGGCGGCGGACAAGTTCGGCTTCCTGCTCGATGCCCTCAAGTTCGGCGCGCCGCCCCACGGCGGCCTGGCTTTCGGCCTGGACCGGCTGGTGATGCTGCTGTCCGGCGCGGATACCATCCGCGACGTGATCGCCTTCCCCAAGACCCAGAAGGCCGGCTGCCTGCTCACCGAGGCGCCGTCGCCGGTGGCCGACAAGCAGCTGCGCGAGCTGGGCATCCGCCTGCGCCAGGCCCCGGCCGCCGACAAGGATGTACAAGCTTCCTAAGTCGGTGCTGGTGGTGGTCCACAGCGGCGAGCGGGTGCTGTTGCTGGAGCGCAGACAGCCGCCGGGCTTCTGGCAGTCGGTGACCGGCAGCCTGGAGCCCGGCGAGGACTGGCATGCGGCGGCGGTCCGCGAGCTGGGCGAGGAGACGGGCCTGGCGCCCGATGGCCTGGTGGACACGGGAATCGTCAACCGTTTTCCCATCCACCCGGCCTGGCGCAGCCGCTACGCGCCCGAGGTGCAGGAAAACGAGGAGCACGTCTTCGCCTTGGCGTTGCCGGCACCCGTGCCGGTGCGCCTCGACCCGGCCGAGCACCGTCAGGCCTGCTGGCTGCCCCGCCAGGAGGCCCTGCGTTTGGCCAGCTCCTGGACGAACCAAGCGGCCATTCGGCGGATCTAAGCTATATTTTGCAGTAGGAGCGATCGGAGGAGGTATCAGCATGGCGACGACTGCGGCGATTTCCCTGGACAAGCTGCGTCCGGCCAAGCCCGAGGAGCTGGACGCCCGCATCCGCGCGGCCAAGGCCAAGCTGGGCAAGCGTGCCATCATTCTCGGCCACCACTATCAGCGCGAAGAGGTCTACCGCCATGCCGACATCCACGGCGACTCCCTCATGCTGTCGCGCGAGGCGGCCCGCCAGGATGCCGAGTACATCGTCTTCTGCGGCGTGCACTTCATGGCCGAGGTGGCCGACATCCTGAGCCGGCCCGAGCAGATCAGCATCCTGCCGGACCTGGCGGCGGGCTGCTCCATGGCCGACATGGCCGACATCGTCAAGGTGGAGCGGGCCTGGCGCGAGCTGGCTCAGGTGCTCGATCCCGACGAGCAGGTCACGCCGGTGACCTACATCAACTCGGCGGCCGATCTCAAGGCCTTCTGCGGCGAGCACGGCGGCATCGTCTGCACCTCCAGCAATGCCCAGAAAATCCTGCAGTGGGCCTTCGCCCGGCGCGAAAAGGTGCTGTTCTTCCCCGACGAGCACCTGGGGCGCTGGAGCGGCCATCAGCTTGGCATTCCCTTGGAGGAGATGGCGGTCTGGGATCCCGATCTGCCCCTCGGCGGACTGACGGAGGCGCAGATCCGCAATGCCAGGATGCTGCTGTGGAAAGGTTTCTGCTCCGTGCACCAGATGTTTCAGCCGGCCCACATCGAACGCTGGCGCGCGGCCCATCCGGAGGGTTTCGTCATCTCCCACCCGGAGTCCAGCTTCGAGGTGTGCCGCCAGTCCGACCATGTGGGTTCCACCGAGTACATCATCAAAACCATCAAGGCGGCCGCGCCCGGCACCCGTTGGCTGGTCGGCACCGAGCTCAATCTGGTCAACCGCCTGGCCGAGGAGGTGAAGGCCGAAGGCAAGGTGGTGGAGTTCATGTCGCCCATGGTTTGCATGTGCTCCACCATGTTCCGCATCGATCCCGAGCACCTGGCCTGGACCCTGGAGAGCCTGGTGGAGGGCCGGGTGGTGAACCAGATCACGGTGCCCGCCGAGGAGGCCGCGCTGGCCAAGGTCGCCCTGCAGCGCATGCTGGATGTTTCCTAGTTTGTCCATGACGAGCCGCCATGCAGCGTCTGCCTGACCGCGCCGATTACTGGCCCGGTTGGGCAAAGCTGCTGCATGGCGCCATGCGCGCCTACGCCCGTTATTGGCAGGGCGCCTATCTGGGCCGCTCCACCGTGCCGACCGGCGGACCGGCCATCCTGGCCTGCAATCACGTGTCCGTGCTCGATCCCGTGCTGCTCATCGCCAGCAACCAGCGCATCATCTCCTTCATCGTGGCCCAGGAGTATTACGATCAGCCCCTGCTGCGGCCCCTGCTGGACGCGGTCGGCTGCATTCCGGTGCGGCGCGACGGCCACGACCGCGCCGCCCTGCTGAAGGCGCGCCAAGTGTTGTGGGAAGGACGGGTACTGGGCCTCTTTCCGGAGGGCGGCATCGGTCGCGATGCGGCGGCGGCGCGGGAAGGCATCGCCTGGCTGGTGCAGCAGACCGAGGCGCCCGTGATTCCGGCCCGGATCACCTGCGCCCGGCAGGTCGGCGGCGACCTCCGCACCTATCTGACCCGGCAGCGCCCCTATCTGCGCTACGGTCCGCAGCTGCGCCTGAAAAAGGAGATGAGCCGCCAGGAAATCCTGCTGGAGGTCATGGCCGCCATCGAAGCCCTGGAATGACGCTGCCCCGATCCGGATGTTATAATCAAGCGAATTTGCCGGGCGGCAGCCCGTAAGCCCCAAGCCGCTTGGCGGGGCCGGTTGCCCCGGACCCGTCACGTACCCGAATCGAGCATTAGGAGACAGTACCCATGGCCGGACACAGCAAATGGGCCAACATCAAGTTCCGCAAGGCGGCCGTGGACGCCAAGCGCGGCAAGATCTTCACCCGCCTGATCAAGGAGATCACCGTGGCCGCCCGCCTGGGCGGCGGCGATCCGTCCGCCAACCCGCGCCTGCGCACGGCCATCGACAAGGCCTATGACAACAACATGGCCAAGGACAACGTCGAGCGCGCCATCAAGCGCGGCACGGGCGAGCTGGAGGGGGTGAATTACGAGGAAGTCACCTACGAGGGCTACGGGCCTGGCGGCGTCGCCATCATGGTGGAGACCATGACCGACAATCGGGTGCGCACCGTCGCCGAGATCCGCCACATCTTCTCCAAGCGCGGCGGCAACCTGGGCCAGGACGGTTCGGTGGCCTATCTCTTCAAGAAGCGCGGCCTGCTGGTCTTCGGCAAGGACAGCCTGGATGAGGACAAGCTGCTGGAGGCGGCCCTGGAAGCCGGCGCCGAGGACGTGGTCACCGAGTCCGACCGCTTCGAGGTCTACACCGATCCGGCCGACTTCCAGCAGGTCAAAGACGCCATGGAGGCGGCCGGCCTGAAGCCCATGGAGGCGGAGATCACCCGCATCCCGGAGACCCATACCGTGGTCACCGGCGAGGACGCCGAGCGCCTGCTGAAGCTCTTGGATGCCCTGGAAGACAACGATGACGTGCAGAACGTCTACTCCAACGAGGACATCCCCGACGAGGAGATGGAGCGCCTGCAGGCGGCCGGTTAGGGCGAAGCGTGGAGGGTGAGAGGTGAAGCGCAGAGGCCGGCGGGTGGTCCGGCCAGCGAATCACGCTTCACCACTCACCGTCCACTTCCCAAGATGCGTATTCTCGGCATAGATCCCGGCTCGGTGCGTACCGGCTTCGGCATCGTGGACCTGCAGGGCGGGCAGTTGCGCTATGTGGTCAGCGGCTGCATCCGGGTCGGCGATGGCCCCCTGCCGGAGCGCCTGCGTACCATCTTCCGCGAGATGGACAGCATCCTGGAGCAGTACCGGCCCGACGAGGTGGCGGTGGAGCGGGTATTCATGGCGCGCAACCCGGATTCGGCCCTGAAGCTCGGCCAAGCCCGCGGGGCGGCCATCGTGGCGGTGGTGAACCGGGCCCTGCAGGTGCACGAGTACACGGCCCTGCAGATCAAGCAGGCCACCGTGGGCCGCGGGCATGCGCAGAAGCAGCAGGTGCAGCACATGGTGCAGGTGCTGTTGCAGCTGCCCGGCAAGCCGCAGGCGGACGCCGCCGATGCCCTGGCCTGCGCCCTGTGCCACGCCCATACCGACCAGACCCTGCGGCATTTGCAAAGCCGCGGCGTCACAGGAGCGAGGAGATGATTTCCCAACTGCGCGGCGTTATCCTGTCGCAGCGGCCGCCGTGGCTGGAGCTGGACGTGCACGGCGTGGGCTACGAGCTGGAGCTGCCGCTGTCGGCATTTTGCGACATGCCCGCCGTGGGCGAGTCCTGCCATCTCTACACCCACTTGGTCGTGCGCGAGGACGCCCAGCTTCTGTACGGCTTTGCCAGCGAGGCCGAGCGCGACCTCTTCCGTACCCTGCTGCGGGTGACCGGGGTGGGCGCCAAAATGGCCTTGGCCTGCCTGTCGGCCCTGACCGCGGAGCAGTTGTGCCAAGCCATTCACAGCGAGAACGTGGCGCGCCTGGCGACGGTGCCCGGCATCGGGCGCAAGACCGCGCAGCGCATGGTGCTGGAGCTGCGGGACAAGCTGGGCCCGATTCCGCTGCTGCCCGGCGCCGCGCCCGCGGCGGGTCAGCCGCACAACGCCCGGGACGAGGCCATCGCCGCCCTGGTGGCGCTCGGCTACAAGCCGGCCCAGGCCGGGAGCGTGGTGCAGGGGCTGGCCGACGATCTCAGCACCGAGCAGTACATCCGCCTGGCGTTGCAGGGCTTGGCGAAATAATCGGCGCGATGCGTGCGGGGCATGGCAGGCCGCACCTGCCGCATCGCGCATCACTGGAAGTCAGAGATGATCGAAACCGACCGTTTGGTGGACGCCCAGTCCCACAATCATGAAAGCGGCGATGCGCTGGACCGCGCCCTGCGGCCCAAGCGCCTGGCCGACTACCAGGGCCAGCCCAAGGTGCGCGAGAACCTGGAGGTTTTCATCCAGGCGGCGCGCGGGCGCGGCGAGGCGCTGGACCACGTGCTGCTCTTCGGCCCGCCCGGCCTGGGCAAGACCACGCTCGCCCACATCATCGCCAACGAGATGGGCGTCGGCTTCAAGGTGACTTCCGGGCCGGTGCTGGAGCGGGCCGGGGATCTGGCCGCGCTCTTGACCAACCTGCAGCCGCACGACGTGCTCTTCGTGGACGAGATCCACCGCCTGAGCCCGGTGGTGGAGGAGATCCTCTACCCGGCCATGGAGGACTACCAGATCGACATCATGATCGGCGAGGGCCCGGCCGCCCGCTCCATCAAGCTCGACCTGCCGCCCTTCACCCTGGTGGGCGCCACCACCCGCGCCGGCCTGCTGACTTCGCCGCTGCGCGACCGCTTCGGCATCATCGCCCGCCTGGAGTTTTACAGCGTGGAGGACCTGACCCACATCGTCAGCCGTTCCGCCCAGATCCTGAATCTCGCCATCAATCCGGCGGGAGCGCTGGAGATCGCCCGCCGCTCGCGCGGCACGCCGCGCATCGCCAACCGCCTGCTGCGCCGGGTGCGCGACTTCGCCCAGGTGCGCGCCGACGGCGTCATCACCCGCGAGGTGGCCAATCAGGCGCTGACCATGCTGGAGGTGGACGAGTACGGCTTCGACCAGCAGGATCGCCGCCTCTTGAGCGCCATCGTGGAGAAATTCGACGGCGGCCCGGTGGGCATCGACAGCCTGGCAGCGGCCCTGGGCGAGGAGCGCGGCACCCTGGAGGACGTGATCGAGCCTTACCTGATCCAGCAGGGCTACCTGATGCGCACGCCGCGCGGCCGCTGCGCCACCCGCCTGACCTACACCGTGCTCGGTCTGCCGCAGCCGCAGGGGCCCACCGATCCCGATCTCTTCGATGCCTGACTGCGCCACCCATCACATCCGCGTCTACTACGAGGACACCGATCACGGTGGCGTGGTCTATCACGCCAATTACCTGCGCTTCATGGAGCGCGCGCGCACGGAGATGCTGCGCTGCATGGGCTTCGAGCTGGATGCGCTGGAGCGCGACCCGGGCATTGTCTTCGCCGTGCGCGCGGCCAAGCTCGATTACCGGCAGCCGGCCCGCTTCAACGACTATCTGCGCATAGGGACCCGGCTGCATGCCCTGCGCGGGGCGCGCCTGCACTTCCATCAGGACATCTGGGCCGGGGAGCGGCATCTGTGCACCGGCGAGATCGAAGTGGTCTGCCTGGACGCGCAGCGCTTCCGCCCCGTGCCGCTGCCGGCCGCCCTGGCCGACGCCGCCCGAGTTTACCTGTCTCCCACCGTCGTTGAGGAAAGCAAGCAAATATGAACGCCGTTGCCCCATTCGCCGCCGCCGCGCCCGGACAGTTGTCCATCCTGAACCTGATCACGCAGGCCACCTGGACCGTCAAGGCCGTCATGCTGCTCCTGCTGCTGGCTTCGCTGGCCTCCTGGACCATGATTTTCTGGAAGTGGGCGCGAATGCGCGCCGCCCAGCGCGCCGTCGGCCGCTTCGAGGACCGCTTCTGGAAGGAAAAGGACATGCGCGAGCTTTACCAGGAGGCCATCGCCGATCCGGAGATGGAATCGGGCAACGGCGCCATCTTCCGGGCGGGCTACAAGGAGTTCGTCCGCTTGCGCCAGCAGGTGGGCAGCCAGGCGACGGAAGCCCTGGATGCCGCGCGCCGTGCCATGCGCGTGGCGCTGATGCGCGAGGTGGAGTCCCTGGAGAGCAATCTCGCCTTCCTGGCCACGGTCGGCTCGGTGAGCCCCTTCATCGGCCTTTTCGGCACCGTGTGGGGCATCATGCATGCCTTCACCGCCATCGGCGTGGCGCAGCAGGCCACCCTGGCGACGGTGGCGCCGGCCATCGCCGAAGCCCTGATCGCCACCGCCGCCGGCCTCTTCGCCGCCATTCCCGCCGCGGTGGCCTACAACTACTTCACCCATGACCTGGACCGCCTGAACGCCCGCTACGAGGCCTTCATGGAAGAGTTCTCCAACATCCTCAACCGCCAGACCCAGGAGACGCGGGCATGAGACGCCGGCGCCTGATGTCGGAGATCAACGTTGTCCCCTATGTGGACGTCATGCTGGTGCTGCTGGTGATCTTCATGGTCGCCGCGCCGCTCCTGACCCAGGGCGTCCAGGTCAATCTGCCGCAGAGCGCGAGCCAGCCCGTCACCACCCAGAAGGCGCCCCTGGTGGTGGCCGTCAACGCCGCCGGCCAGGTCTATCTGCAGGACAAGCCGGTCAGCATGGATGAACTGCTGGCTCAGGTGCAGGCGGCGCGCGCCCACGAGGCCGGGGTGCAGGTGCTGGTGCGCGGCGACCGCGACGCCAACTACGGCCGGGTGATCGAAGTCATGGCGCGCCTGCAGGCCGCCGGTGTGCAGGATGTGGGCCTGCTGACGGAGAGCGCGGAGCACGGCGCCACAGGGGCGGAGCAGGGCTGATGGACGGCAAGGCCTGGGCGCTCATCGCCTCGCTGGCGCTGCACGGCGCGATTTTGCTGGCTTTGCTCCTGACCGTGTCCGTGATGGCGCCGCCCCCGCCGCCGGAGGCGCCGATCCGGGCGACCCTGGTGGCGGAGGGGCCCACCCCCCCGGCAACGCCGCCGGCTGAGCCGACGCCGGCGCCCGCGCCGGAGCCCGCGACACCGCCCGCCGCCATGGAACCCCCCGCGGCCCCGTTGCCCGAACCGCAGCCCCGCCGCGAAACCCCACCCGAGCGGCCGCAGGCCGACAACCGGGCGGCGGAGCAGGCGCGCGCGAAGGCAGAGGCGGCCGCGCAGGCACGGATGCGGCAGGCGGAAGCGGCCAAGCTGGCGGCGCAGGAGCAGGAAAAGGCCAAACAGGCCCAGGCTGCCAAGGAGGCCGCCGCGAAAGAGGCGGCCCGGCGGCGCCAGGAGGCCATGCAAAAGCAGCTGGCCGCCGAGGCCAAGGCCGAGCAGGAGCGCGCGGCGAAAGAAGCCCGGGCCGCCAAGGAGGCCGACGCCCAGGCGCGCCAGCGGGCGGCCCAGCAGTTGCGCGAGCAACTGGCGGCGGAAAGCAGCCAAAGCCAGGCGGCGCAGCAGGCTGCCGCCCGCAAGGCCGAAGCCGCGGATCTTTTGGGCAAGTACATCCGGCAGATCAAGGAAAAGGTCAGCCGCAACTGGAGCTCGACCGATATCAAGGCAGGGCTCAGCAGCCGGGTGCGGGTGCGCCTGGACCCGTCCGGCAACGTGCTGACCGTGCGCACCATCAGCTCCAGCGGCAATGCCGCCTTTGACCGCGCGGTGGAGGCCGCGGTGATGCGCTCGTCGCCGCTGCCCGTGCCCAACCGGCCGGATCTTTACAGTGAGTTCCGGGAAATCGACTTCAACTTCAGCGCAAAGGATATCCAGAATGGTTGATCGAGTACTCGCCCTCCTTGCCAGTCTCTGTGCTTTCGCCCTGCTGTCCGCGCCTGCGCAGGCGGCGCTGACCATCGACATCACCCAGGCGGTCAAGGACGGCCGTCCGGTGGCCGTGGTGCCTTTCGGCGGCAACGGGGGAGGGCAGACGGACATCGGCGCCGTCATCCGCGCTGACCTCAACCGCAGCGGCCTGTTCCGCATCATGGACCCGCGCACCTTTCCCGCCCAGCCGCACACACCCGGCGAGGTGAACCTGGGCACCTGGAAGAGCATCGGCACCGATGCGTTGGTCATCGGCCGGGTGCAGCCGGCCGGCGGTCAGCTCAGCGTGGAGTTCCGCCTCTACGCGCCGGGCAACGGCCAGGAGCTGGCGGCCCAGCGCTTCACCGTGCCGGAATCGGAACTGCGCGCTCTGGCCCACCGCATCGCCGACATCATCTACGAAAAGCTCACCGGCGAGCCCGGCGCCTTCTTCAGCCGCCTGGCCTACATCACCCAGAGCGGCAAGACCTATCGCCTGAACGTGTCCGACTCGGACGGCGCCAACCCGCAGGTGGTGGTGTCCAGCCGCGCGCCGCTCATGTCGCCGGCCTGGTCGCCGGACGGGCGCAAGCTGGCCTACGTGTCCTTCGAGGCCGGTCGTTCCGCGGTCTACATCCAGGATCTCGGCACCGGCAAGCGCGAGCGCGTGGCCTTCTACCCGGGCATCAACAGCGCGCCCGCCTTCTCGCCCGACGGTCGCTCCCTGGCCCTGAGCCTGTCGCGGGACGGCAATGCCGAACTCTACGTGCTGGACCTGTCCAGCCGCGAGCTGCGGCGTCTCACCAACAACCCGGCCATCGACACCGAGCCCACCTGGTCGCCGGACGGCCGCAGCATCGTCTTCACCTCCGACCGCAGCGGCTCGCCGCAGCTGTACCGGGTGGCCGCCGGCGGCGGCGAGCCGCGGCGGCTGACCTTCTCGGGCAGCTACAACGCGGCGGCGACCTACGCCCCGCGCGGCGGCACCATCGCCTTCGTCCATCGCAGCGGCGGGGTCTACACCCTGGCCCGCATCAACGAGGACGGCTCCGGGCTGCGGGTGCTGGACCAGACCGCCAACAACGAATCGCCCAGCTTCGCGCCCAACGGCCGCATGGCCCTCTACGCCACCCGGCGCGGCGGCCGGCAGGTACTGGCGGCGGTGAGCGTGGATGGCCGGGTCAAGCAGGTGATCCAGGTGCCCCGCGAGGATATCCGCGAGCCGGCCTGGTCGCCGCGCTGACGGCTAGAGTTGGCGCCGAGGGCGCACTACAATGGGTTTACACCTCCAACAAGCAAGCAAAAAGGATGTCGCTATGAGGCAGTTGCTGTTAAATCGGGGTCATCGGAATATTGCCTGGGTGCTGGCCGTCGCGCTGCTGGCGGGCTGCGCCACCAAGCCGAGCAAGCCCGAAGGCCCGGGCGCCAAGATCGAGGAAAAGAGCCTCAGCGCCGGTGCCGGTGCGGATACCGCCGGTGTCAAGCCGGGTGCCGTGACCGGCGAGGATCTGAGCGGGCAGGGGGAGGGCCTGAATGCCGCCGAGCAGGGCGATCTGCCCAGGGAGATGCGCGTGCACTTTGCCTTCGACAGTGACTTGCTGGACGCCCCCAATCAGGCCATCGCCCGTACCCATGCCGAGTACATGGCTCGCCATCCCAACGTGCGGGTGCGCATCGAGGGCAACACGGACGAGCGCGGCACCCGCGCCTACAATCTCGCTCTGGGCGAGCGGCGCGCCATGGCCGTGCGGGATTTCCTGCTGGCCAACGGCGTGAGCGCCGACCGCATCGAAGTCATCAGCTTCGGTGCCGAGAAACCGCTCAATCCCGGCCACGACGAGGCGGCCTGGGCCGAAAACCGTCGCGGCGACTTCGTTTACACCAGGCGGTAAGTATGCGTAATTCCAAGACTTTGGCAATCGCAGTGGCCCTGCTGCTGGGCGGCATGGGGCAGGCGGCACCCGCCTGGGCTCTGTCCACTGGCGAGCGGCTCACCCAGCTCGAACAGCAGACCAGCGTGCTCAAGGCGCAACTGGACAGCCTGGTGGCGGTACAGGCGGCCAGCGGCAACGGCCGCCAAGCGCTGGAAAACCTGACCACGCAGATGCAGAAACTGCAGGAGCAGATCCGCGAGCTGCAGGGCCAGATCGAAGTGCAGCAGCACAAGGCCGAGGAATCCCGGCAGCTATTCGGCAAGCAGATGGAGGCCTTGGAGCGCCGTGTGACCCTGCTGGAGGACAAGGGTGCTCCGGCGCCGGCTGCCGCAGAGGCCGCCGCGCCGGTGCCCGCTCCCACGCCCCCGGCGGCCGCCACGCCGCCGGAGAAGCGCCCGGGCCTGGTGGTGACTCCGCCGCCGCCCAGCTTCCCGGCTTCTGCGCAGGCCGCGCCGGCGCCGGTCGCCAGCACCGCCGCGCCGGCGCGGCCCGCCGCCGTGGCCGACAACGGCGATGTGCAGGCCTACGACAGCGCCTTCAACCTGCTCAAGCAGGGCAAGTACGGGCCCGCGGTCGATGCCTTCGCGGCTTTCATCAAGAAATATCCCGGCAGCAGCCGGCTGCCCAACGCCTACTACTGGATGGGCGAGGCTCAGTACGTGCTGGGCCGCTCGGACGCGGCGCTGAAATCGCTGCAGGTGGTGGACATGCGTTTCCCCACCAGCGAAAAGGCCGCCGACGCCCTTTATCGGCGCGCCGGGATCTATGAGGACGGCAAGCAGTGGTCCATGGCCAAGGGGCTGTACAATCAGGTGATCACCCGCTATCCCTCCAGCCGCGCGGCCCAGCAGGCGCGCCAAAAGCTGGAGCAGTTGAAGAAAGCCGGCCATTGATGGACAACACCCTGCGCATTACGGAGATCTTCCACAGCCTGCAGGGAGAAACCCGCAGCGTGGGCCGGCCCGCCACCTTCGTGCGGCTGACGGGTTGTCCACTGCGCTGCCAGTATTGCGATACCACCTATGCCTTCCAGGGCGGCACCACCATGAGCCAGGCCGAGATCCTTGACCAGGTGGCCGCCTTCGGCGCACCGCTGGTGGTGGTCACGGGCGGCGAACCGCTGGCGCAGCGCGCGGTGCTGCCGCTGCTGACGGCCCTGTGCGATGCCGGCTACGAGGTTTTCCTCGAGACCAGCGGCGCGCTGGACGTGGCGCCGGTGGACCCGCGCGTGGTGAAGGTGCTGGACCTCAAGACCCCCGGCTCCGGCGAGGAAGCACGCAACCGCTGGGAGAACCTGGCGCACTTGGCCCCCCAGGATCAGGTCAAGATCGTCGTGTGCAGCCGGACCGACTACGAATGGGCCAGGGACGTGATCGCGCGCCATGGTCTGGCGCAGCGCTGCGAAGTGCTGCTGTCGCCGTCCCACGGCCAGATCAACCCGCGCGAACTGGCGGACTGGATCTTGGCAGACCGGCTGCCGGTGCGCATGCAGATCCAGCTGCACAAGCTGCTCTGGGGTGACGTGCCGGGGCATTGACGGACGGTGAAACATGAGTCGTGAATGGTGAAACGGCTTGCGCGGCGGCGCGGCCTGCGCCACACTCGCGCACGAATCACGAATCACGAATCACGAATCACGAATCACGAATCACGAATCACGAATCACGAATCACGAATCACGAATCACGAATCACGAATCACGAATCACGAATCACGAATCACGAATCACGAATCACGAATCACGAATGAGATTCGAGCATGGAAAACAAGACATCCCCAGCCGTGATCCTGCTGTCCGGGGGACTGGACTCCGCAACCGTGCTTGCCGTGGCCCTGCGCAACGGCTTTGCCTGCCACGCCCTGGCCTTCGACTACGGCCAGCGCCATTGCCATGAGCTGGAGGCCGCCGCCGCCGTCGCTGCCCAGCAGAAGGCCGCCTCCTTCCGGACCATGCCCATCAATCTCGCCGCCTTCGGCCACTCGGCCCTGACCGATCCCAGCATCGACGTGCCGGAAGCGGGCGCGGAAGGGATTCCCGTCACCTACGTGCCGGCCCGCAACACCGTCTTCCTGTCCCTGTCCCTGGCTTACGCCGAGACCCTGGGCGCCCAGGACATCTTCATCGGCGTGAACAGCCAGGACTACTCGGGCTACCCCGACTGCCGCCCGGCCTTCATCCAGGCCTTCGAGAATCTCGCCCGCCTGGGCACGCGCGCCGGAGCCGAGGGCGCCGCCTTCCGCATCCATGCGCCGCTGCAGTATCAGAGCAAGGCCGAGATCATCCGCCTGGGCAGCTCTCTGGGCGTGGACTACGGCCTGACCCGCTCCTGCTACAACCCCGACGGCGCCGGCCGCGCCTGCGGCCGTTGCGACTCCTGCCGCCTGCGCGCCCTCGGCTTCGCCGCCGCCGGCTTCCCCGACCCCACCCCCTACCAGCCGGACGCCTGACCGCCGATATTGACAGACAGGGCACGCACTGCGGATAATCGCGGCTTCCTGCCGGGCCGGTAGCTCAGTTGGTAGAGCAGCGGACTTTTAATCCGTTGGTCCTGAGTTCGAGTCTCAGCCGGCCCACCATTCCCATGTGTCCTCAACCTGCCAGCCCGCGTGGTCAGTTTCCGGACGGGACCTGGCGCTGTTTCCCAAGTTGCCGCCCCGCACGCTTGCCTTCCCACCTCTTTGTTTTTCCAATCTTTCCGGCTTTTTACCCCCTCCAACCCGCACCCCGCTAGGCAATAAGGCCGATTCCCCTGGGTATCCGCCGCCGGCTAAAAGCAAAGCCAGGGGCATTTGCCGTGCCCGTGCGGTCGCGGGCAATGCGTGCCTCCATGCCTTCCCTTCTCAAGTTCGGGCCGCCAGGCCCAAAGGATAATGCGATGCGGCAATCCCTCTTACGTCTTTCATACCAATCATTTGCCCTGTTCCTTGGCCTGCTGGGGTGGTCCGCCGGCGCGTGGGCCGCTCCTTACCTGCTCAGCGATCTCGGCGCGCTGGCGGCGGGCAGCAGCAGCGCGGAGGGCATCAGCGAGCGGGGTCAGGTGGTGGGCTGGTCGGATGCGACAGGCAGCGGCCTCACGCATGCGGCCCGCTGGCAAGCGGGCCGGGTGTTCGATCTTAATCCCGCCGGGCTCGCCAGCCTCACCAGCGTGGCCCGCGGCATCAACATGCGCGCTCAGGTGGTCGGCTCCTTCCAGCGCGAGGGCCTGTCGCCGCTGGCGTTTCTGTGGGATCCCCAACGGGGCGTGACCGTGCTCGGCTCGCTGGGCGGCAGCTACAGCGATGCCAATGCCATCAACGAGCAGGGCCAGGTAGTCGGCGTGGCCACCCTGGGCGATCAGAGCGGGCGCGCCTTTTCGTGGCAAGCGGGGAGCGGCATGCGGGATCTCGGCACCTTGGGCGGTGCCTACAGCGGCGCGGCCGGCGTCAACAACCTGGGCCAAGTGGTGGGCTGGTCGGAGCTGGGCGGGGCGGCGGCGGGACAAATGCATGCCTTTCTGTGGCAGGCGGACCGGGGCATGACGGATCTGGGCACGCTCGGCGGCGGCAGCAGCAGCGCCGCGGCCATCAATGACCAGGGACAGGTGGTGGGAGGGGCGGGTGTTTCCACGACGTCCTTTGCCTCCCATGCCTTCCTGTGGCAGCCGGGCAGCGGCATGCGGGATCTCGGCACCCTGGGCGGCAGCGACAGCTGGGCCCAGGACATCAACAAGCGCGGCGAGGTGGTGGGCTGGTCCTATGCGGCGGATGGGCAGATGCGGGCTTTTCTCTGGCGGCCGGAGCAGGGAATGACGGACCTGAATGCGCTCTTGCCCGCCGGGGCGGGCTGGACGCTGCAGATGGCGTTCGCCATCAATGACCTGGGCCAGATCGTCGGTCGTGGCCTCGATCCCAACGGGCAAGTGCATGCCTTCCTGCTGACACCGATGCGGGTGGCGTCCGCCCGGTGGGGCATGGCCCCGCGCCGCTGAGCGGCGCCGGCTGTCCGGGCGCGCTTCAGGCAGGCCAATGCGCCAGCATGAAGCGCGCGATCTGCGTCGCGCCGTTTTCTTCCTGCCGTGGGCGGGGAGGCAGGCTCAGCAGCTCATCCAGGCGCTCCAGCCAGGCGCCGGACTCGAAGGCGTCCGGCGCGATCCCGAAGCCTGCCATTTCGGCTGACACGAAGGCGCCCAGCGGCGCCGATTCCCGGAACCGCTCCCGCCAGACGTAGGCGAAGGGCGCGCCCGCGTAATAGAGCTCCGCGACCGTGCTGTAGCCCAGCTTGCCCGCCACGGCGTCCGCGGCCGCCATGAGGTCGGGGTGGAAAAAGCTGGAGCGGTGCGGCAACAGCCGCAGGTTGCCCCGGAAATCCGGCGCCGGCGACGCGCCGGGAATCACGAAGCAGACGTCATCCCGCGCCGCCAGCGCCTTCAGGGACGGAAAGCCGCCCCGGACGCCACCCAGGGTCAGCAGCAGCATTTTCTGTCCCGCTTCGACCGCCAGCGCTTGGCGTATCTGCGCCGGCGCCGTGCGGGGCGCCCGGCTCACGGGGGCCGCGTGCAGGTCGGCCGGCCGCGGCAGGCAGGCCGGGGTGGCCTGCACGTGGTAGTCGGCCTGCGCAAAGAGCGCTGCCAAGTAAGCGCCGTGGCGGTCGAGGGCGGCATCTCCGTAGCCTTGGTAGATCCAGTCCCAGAGAAAATTCTCCACCAGCACCGCGGGCAGTCCGGCCCGGCGGGCGACCGCGATGCCCAAGGGGGCGATGTCGCAGAGCACCATGCGGCAGCCCAGTTGCCGGATGCGTGCGGCCAGCGCGTCCACGACGGCGGGGCGGAAGGGCAGCAGGTCGTCCAGTGCCCGGATCGTGCCGGCGATGTCCTCCATGAAGGGCGTGCGCTGGACCAGACCAAGGTCGGTCAGGCATTCGTGATAGCCGAAGGCCGTCTCGCCCAGGGAGTCGGCGAAGAACCAGCGCGGCACCGTGGTGAACACTTCAAAGCCGGGATCGGGCGCCAGTGCTTGCAATGCCGCCATGACCGCCGTCGCGCGGGCGGCATGGCCGAATCCGTGCGGCGACACGAAAACCGCGATGCGCCGGGTGTTTTGGGCCATTTGACTCTCCTTTCTGGGGACTGGGCTCGAAGGAACCATCGCGATCATCCCAATGTCAAGACCTTCACCTAGCCAATATGCAGCACCTCCGGAGAGGCCCGGCAGGCGGGGCATCTCCTCCACTGGATGGAACCGTTGCGTACAGACAGGAAGGAGGTCGTCATGGATAACCCCAGCACCAATCCCTACCTTCGTGAACCCAATCCGGCGGGGCCGCCCGGCTCCACGGTGCCGCCCACCGGCGCGGCCGGTCATGCCGGACAGCCCGATGCGGCGGCCGCGGCCAAGGAGTCGGTGAACCGCGTGCGTGAAGAGGCCAGTCGGCTCAAGGAAGAGGCCCGGCACCGCACGAAGTCGTTGATCAGCGATCAGAAGCACACGGCTGCCGAGCAGGTCGGCAGCATCGCCGTCGCCCTGCGGCAGACGGCCCAGCAGTTGAATGCGCAAGGCCAGGCCAGCATGGCCCGTTACGTCGACTGGGCCGCAGAGGGGCTGGACGATCTTTCCGGCACCTTGCGCGACAAGGACGTCGACTCCCTGGTCCGCCAGGCGGAAGACTTCGCGCGCCGGCAACCGGCGGTGGTGATCGGCGGCGCCGTGGCCATCGGCTTTCTGCTTTCCCGCTTCCTCAAGAGCTCGGCCGAGCGCAGCGAGAGCGAGTACGGCGCGGAACCTCCGGAGGGCGCCGCGACCGGCCATGCCGCTTCGTCCACCGCGAACGGCGGCGTGGATAGCGCCAGCATCGGCACGGAAACGGTACGTACAGGAGGCTCCCATGCAAGTGACTACTAAGGATGAACGTTCTCTGGCATCGCTGTTCAAGGAACTGACCGGCGAAATGTCCTTGCTCGTGCGCAAGGAAGTGGAGTTGGCCAAGGTGGAAACCACCGAAAAGGTCACCCAGGCCGGGGCCGGGCTGGCTTCCCTTGCCGTCGGCGGGGCAGTGGCCTTTGCCGGCTTCCTGGTGCTGCTGGCTGCGCTGGTGCTTGGCCTGGGCCAAGTCATGGCGCTCTGGCTGGCGGCGCTCATCGTCGGCGTCGTGGTCTTGGGCATCGGCTTCATGCTCCTGCAAAAGGGCCGCGACAATCTGAAGGCACAAAACCTCACCCCGCGCCGGACCGTCGAATCGCTCCGGCGGGATAAACAGTTCGCCAAGGAGCAGATGACATGAAATCGCGAGACGACATGCAGCATGGCGCCGGCACTGTTTACGAGCGCAATCCGCCGTACGACGGCGAGCGTACGCCCGAGGCCATCGAAAGCGAGATCGAGCGCACCCGGGCGGAAATGAGCAGCACGCTGGATGCCATCGAGAAGAAGCTGTCCCCGGGACAGCTGATGGATGAGGTGCTGCACTACCTGCGGGGCGGCTCGAGCAGTGAGTTCGTCTCCAATTTCGGCAACGCCGTCAAGCAAAATCCCATGCCAGCCACTTTGATGGGCGTTGGCTTGGCTTGGCTGATGATGTCCGGCTCCCGGGGTGCGGCGGCGGGCAGTGCCGGCAGCGAACCCGCCACGGCTGGCGCGGGCGACCTCAAGGCCTCCCTGGCCTCCGGCCGCGAGAAGGCCGGCCAGGCGGCCCACAAGGCCGGCGAGCTGGCGGGCAGCGTCAAGCAAAAGGCCAGCGACATGGCCCAGGGCACCCGGGAGAAGCTGGGCCACGGCATTAGCGGCGCGCGCCAGCAGGCCGGGCGCCTGGGCGAAGCGGCCCGGCAACAGGCAGGGCGGGCCAAGGGCGGCTTCGATACCTTGCTGCACGAGCAGCCCTTGCTGTTGGGCGCCCTGGGCATCGCCATCGGCGCCGCACTCGGCGCCAGCTTGCCGACCACGCGCCGAGAGGACCAATTATTGGGCGCCAAGCGTGACGAGCTGATGCACCAGGCCAAGGAGACCGCGGACGAGCAGATGCAGAAAGTGCAGAGCGTGGCCGCGGCCGCCGGCCAAGCGCTCAAGGACGAGGCCGACCGGCAGGGCCTGAACCGCGAAGCCGGGGAAGGACTGCTGCAGAAGGCGCAGCACGTTGCCGAAGCGGCGCGCAGCGCGGCCAGTGACGAAGCCGACCGGCAAGGCCTCGGCACCCACTAGCGCCGATGCACAAGCCGCGCCTCAGGGCGCGGCTGTTTTCGCAGTCCACCCGCCTCCTCGCCCTATCTCTCCAGCCCATCCCAGCCCAGCCGCAGCAAGCTTGCGGTCATTGCCGTGTCCGCCAAACCCGGATAGGCCGAAATGCGGCTATTCTCCTTGATTGAGAGCACTGCTTCATGGAAAGTTGCCATGAGCACCGACAAGCACTTTCCGGTGCTTCCCCCTCGCTGTCAACCACCTGTTTTCCATTCACAAAGGAGATCCGCATGAACTGCTCGACCCAGTCCACCAATCTTTTCGCCTCTTCGAACCAGATGCCGCGTACCCAGTTCAGCCTTCATTACGACGGTCAGTACCAGCTCATGTGGTGCTACATGCATTCTGCGCCTCGTCCGTGCTTCACGCCCACCCTGCTCGACGAACTCCTCAACTGGTGCGGCGAGACTTCATCCTGGAACGACAGCCGGGTTGATCGTCCATTCCGCTATCATGTCCTGGCTTCCAGGATTCCGGGCGTGTTCAATCTGGGCGGCGATCTCGACCTTTTCCGCAGGCTCGTGCTGGCACAGGACCGTGCCAGTCTGTTCACGTATGCAAAGGCGTGCATCGACGTTTTGTACGCGAACATGACCCATTTTGGCCGGAGCGACGTCACCACTATTTCTTTGGTGCAGGGCGACGCGCTGGGCGGCGGATTCGAGGGGGCGATGTCAAGCAACGTCCTGATTGCCGAGCGCAGTGCCAAAATGGGATTGCCGGAAGTGCTCTTCAACCTGTTTCCGGGGATGGGAGCCTACAGTTTCTTGTCCCGTAAACTGGGCAGCGCGCAGGCCCGGCGAATCATCCTCAGTGGCAAGGTATATACGGCGGAGGAGTTGTACGATCTGGGGGTGGTCGATGTGCTGGCCGAAGACGGCCAGGGGGAGAAGGCTGTGTACGATTACATCAAAAGGGAAAACAAATCGCGGAATGCGTACCGCGCCCTGCGCGAGGTGCAAGACAGCTGCGATCCCATCAGCTATGAAGAATTGATAAAGATCGGGGAAATCTGGGTCGAGGCTGCCATGCGCCTGCAATCGAGCGATCTGCGCATGATGGAGCGGCTCGTATCGCGGCAATCCAGCAAAGGCCAATCTGCTGCTTGAACCTGATGGGACAGCACCCCAACGCTGGCCCTGCGTCCGTTGGGGTGCCATGCCGCTTGTGATCAGGTCATGGCGTTCTGTTGCCGGTCCACGTATTCCGTCAGCGCCGCACAGGTGGCGTCGAAGGCCTCTTTGATCCGGGCCGCCAGGGCAATCGGCTTGGACGAGCCCAGCTCATAGGGCTTCAATGCCATGCCCTCGGCACAGAGCCGCACCAGCAGCACGGCACCGAGTTCGCCGGCGCTGCCCTTGAGCGCATGCACGGCATCATGAAAGCGTGGAAAATCGCGCTGTAATGCGGCCTCCTGCAATTCCTGCATGAGGTGTTCGCCGTCGCGGGCAAAGCCCTCCACCAGCTCCCGGATGAAATCGGGGCCGGAGCCCAACTGGCCCAGCCTGTGGAGAGCATATTCGTCCAGCTTGGCCTCGGGCCTGCCGCTCGCTTCGTGCACAGTCTGCATGGGAATGCATTCGGTGCTGACCGCGGACTGGGCTTGCGGCACGAGGGCAGCAATGGTTTCCAGGAGCCACTTGGCGTTCACCGGCTTGGTGAGATACGCGCTGGCCCCGGCCTCCTGGCAGGCATCCATGGCTTCGCGGGTGGCGTTCGCCGTGAGCACGATCACCGGCACGCTGCTGCTGGTGTTCATGAAGCGGTAGGCCTTCAGGACATCCAGACCGCCGATCCGCGGCATGCTCATGTCCAGGATGATGAGATCGAAGGCATGGGTCGGCCGGCTCAGGACGTCGAGCGCTTGCTCTCCGTCGCCGACCAGGTGCACCTCGTGCCCTGCGTGATTCAGAATGCCCTGTATCACTTTCTGGTTGGTGGCGTTGTCCTCCGCCACGAGAATCCGCAGATGATGGGCGCCCGTCCGTTCCTTGTAGTGCTCGGCCAGTGACACCACGTTTTCCGTGCGTTCGTGTTCCGTGTGCGCCGCATGCAGGGCATTGAACAGAAGGGTCTTGTCCAGCGGGGTGTGCAGCACCGAGGAATATCCCGCCTTCAGGAGGGCTTCGTCGCCTGCGGTGTCGCGCCCCGCATCGATCAGCACCAGGGACAGCTGCCGCAATACCTGCTCATTGCGCGCGGCGGCTGCAAACTGTTCGGCTGCCATGTCCAGATGTTGATGCTCGACCAGCACCACGTCATAGGGCGTGCCGCGCCTGCCCGCCTCCATGAGCCGCGAGAACGCCTGGGCCGAGCTGGTCGCCAGCTCGCTTTTGACGGCCCACGTGGCGAGATGGCCACTGATGCCGTCGGCAAATGCTTCGCCGGCAAGCACCAGTACCCGGCTCGCAGCCAGGGTGGTGCCGGGGATGTTCGCATGAGACGAGGCGGCCTGGGCTTCGAAGGGGAGGTCGAACCAGAAGGTGGTGCCGATGCCCTCCCGGCTGTGCAGGCCGATGCGTCCCCCCAGCAGCTCCACCAGCTGCTTGGCGATGGTGGTACCCAGCCCGGTGCCGCCGTAGCGGCGCGTCATGGAAGCGTCCGCCTGGGTGAAGCTCTCGAAAATGCGTTCCTGCGCTGCTGCCGGGATGCCGATGCCGGTATCGACGATTTCGAAATGGATGAGCGGCTTGTCGGCGCCGCGGTTGAGCGGGTGCACCCGGATATCCACGTGGCCCCGGTCCGTAAACTTGACCGCGTTGCTGATGAGGTTGATGAGGATCTGCCGCAGGTGGCGCGGATCGCCGCGCAGCATGAAGTTGGTTTCCGGGGCGATGTGGGTGGACAGGAGCAAGCCTTTCTGCCTGGCCTGGGGCGCGAAGAGCATGACCGCGTTGTTGACCAGGGCGTGCAGGTCGAAGTCCACGGTTTCGATGGTGAGCTTGCCCGCCTCGATCTTGGAAATGTCGAGGATGTTTTCGATGAGATCGAGCAACGTGTGCGCCGAGGACTGGATGGTGCGGGCGAGCTCTTTCTGTTCCGCGTTGAGCCGCGTATCCAGGAGCAGGTCGCTCATACCGATGACGCCGTTCAAGGGGGTCCGCAACTCATGGCTCATGTTGGCCAGGAACCGGGACTTGGCCTGATTGGCCTCGTTGGCCCGGTCGACCGCGGCATTCAGCCGCCTGACCAGGGTTGCCACGTACATGGGCACCACTGTCAGGGTGATCAGGATGCCGGCACTGAAGATGGGCTGGGACGACCAGAAATCGCTCAGATAGTGGACCGCGGAAAAGCCGGCAATACTCAGTACCGTTGCTGCGAACAGGTATCTCATGCCGTAGCGAAAGCCGTTGCCCACGATCACCCAAAGATAGACGGCGAGGATCGGCGTTCCCACCTCGCCACTCAGATACAAGCTGCAAGACGCGCCGCTTATGTCGGCAACGATGCCAAGCAGCCGCCGAACAGTGGATTGGCCGGGCCAGGCCAGGATGCTGAGGAACAGCAGCACGGCAAAGCCCAGAAACAGGCCACTCCCGAAGTGGACGATGGGCAGGATGGTGGGATCGCTGACACGCATCGTGTAGATGGGTGACAGAAAGTAGATGAAAATGATGACGCCGACGAAAACACGGATGATCGCCTGCTCGTGCTCGCTGTCGGGGCGGCGGGCGAGGCGGCTCCTGAGTGTTTGGAAAAATCCCGTAATGGATGGTGTGTTCGATTCAGTTGCCATAGCGTTCGGAAGCTAGGGTTGCCTGGCGTGCACCGGCCCTGTCGGATCCGCCTGCCGCCTGATTATTGTTTTTGAGTCTGCGAAACCTGCTACTGTTCAGGCACCGGGTTGTCGCGCAACAGCTCCTGGATCTCGCGCACCTTGTCGCTTTGGGCGAGGAAGGCGTGGACGCAGTCGGGGTCGAAGTGGCGGCCGGCCTGCTGCTGGAGGTAGCGGCGGGCATCGGCGACCGACCAGGCCGGCTTGTAGGGCCGGGTGGAGGTCAGGGCATCGTAGACGTCGGCCACCGCCACGATGCGGGCGGCCAGCGGAATGGCCTGGCCGCGCAGGCCCTGCGGATAGCCGCTGCCGTCGTACTGCTCGTGATGGCCCAGGGCAATCACCGCGCCGAGCTGCAGATAGCGCGACGGACTGCCGCTCAGGATGGCATGGCCGATCGTGGTGTGCGCCTGCATGATGCGGAACTCCTCGGCGGTGAGCCGGCCGGCCTTGAGCAGGATGCTGTCGGGCACGCCGATCTTGCCGATGTCGTGCATGGGCGCGGCCAGCTCGATCTCGTCGCACTCGGCCTCGCTCAGGCCCACGGCTTCGGCCAACAGGCGCGAGTACTTGGCCATGCGCAGCACGTGATTGCCGGTCTCCTCGTCGCGGTACTCGCCGGCCTTGGCCAGGCGCAGCAGGGTCTCGCGCTCGCGGGCGCGGATCTCGCGGGTGGCCAGGGCCACCTGGTCTTCCAGCCAGTGGGCGCGGTGCTTGATGAGCTGCTGCTGGCGGCGCAGGGTCAGCAGGTTGCGGCAGCGGGCGCGGCATTCGTACTGGTCGATGGGACGGGTGAGGAAGTCGCTGGCGCCGGCATCCAGGGCCTGGTAGCGGATCTGCGGGTCCTCCACCACCGTGATCACCACCAGCGGCACGTCGGCGCAGCCGGGCAGGGCGCGGATGCGCTGGATGAAGGTCACGCCGTCCATGCTCGGCATCTTGTAGTCGGTCAGGATCAGGTCCGGCGGCTGCCGCTGGGCACGCGCCAGCGCCGCCTCCGGCTCCGCAAAACTCTCCACCACCAAGCCCGGATCCATCGCCCGCACCAGCTCCTCCAGAATCTTCCGGCC